>JAOPWO010000034.1 GCA_025965635.1 Modestobacter sp.
GCTGGCGGATGAAGTCGAAGTCGGTCTGGCTGGCCGCGGGGAAGCCCACCTCGATCTCCTTGTAGCCCATCCGGACCAGCAGCTCGAACATCCGCCGCTTGCGGTCGGGGGTCATCGGGTCGATCAGCGCCTGGTTGCCGTCGCGCAGGTCGACCGCGCACCAGCGGGGGGCCTGGGTGGTGACCACGTCGGGCCACGTGCGGTCGGGCAGCGGTACCGGGGTGAACGGCGCGTACTTGCCGATCGGCATCGACGACGGGCGCTGGGGGTTGCGGGCGTGCGGGTGGTTCTCGCTCATGGGGGGCTCCTCGGTCGCGTGCGGCTGGCGCGGTCGCGCGCAGCGGCGGGGTGCGGCCAGCGGGCGCGGGGCACGCGCGAACTCCGCGACGAGGAAGCCGACCTAGGAGAGGGCCTCGCCGCGGCGGGTAAGCAGGAGGCTGCCGCGCACGGGTCCACGGTAGCAGCGGGCGAGGCCAGGTCGCACCGGCACTCGCACCCCGCGACGCGCCGCAGGACGTCGACGGGCAGGCCGGCCGCCGGGACCGTGCCGTGGCGAGGGAGCCGGCCGACACCCCGCAGGCCGTCGCGAGCGTGCGCTGCGACGGGTCCGCCATTCGTCCGATCGACCGCATCCGCGGCAGCTGTGCACAGCGGCCGGGCAGACGGTGGCTCGGGAGGCGCGGCTCAGAAGGACCTGGCCCGCCGCAACCTCAGCGGGCGGCCGTCGGGGTCGTTGACCAGCCGGTAGATCGGTGTGGCCCAGAGCCGGGTCAGCCGGGACAGCTTCTCCGGGCGGTGCGGACGCAGCCGCCCGGTCGGCCGGGGGCCGACGCGGCCGCCGTCGTGCCAGTCCTGCAGCGCGGTCGCCGCCCGGTCCAGGGTCGCCACGAAGCTCTCGGGATCGAGCAGGTCCGCGTCCTCGGCGCCGTCGACGGCCCGGCCGAGGTGCTCGCGGGCCAGCCGCAGGCGGAGGTCGCGGGCGAAGACCCGGGCGCCGTAGCCGGCGCCGGCGGGGTCGCGGGGTTCGCGGGGGTCCCGGGTGGTGTCCAGGACCGCGCTGGACAGCTCGCTGTCGTGGGTCCAGGAGCGGCGGTTGAAGTTGTCGCTGCCGACGCTGGCCCACACGTCGTCGACGACGCACACCTTGGCGTGCACGTAGATCGGCGTCCCCGCCGCGTTCTCCAGGTCGTAGACGTGCACCCGGTCCGGACCGGCCGCCTGGCAGGTCTGCAGCGCCTGGTGCCGCCCCACGTACTGCGGTCGCTCGGCCACCGCCCCGTCCTGGTCGGGCACCCGCGGCACCACCACCACCAGGTGCAGCCGGGGGTTGGCACGCAGCGCCTCGGCGAACAGGTGGGCCACCTCGGCCGACCAGAGGTACTGGTCCTCCAGGTACACCAGCCGCCGGGCCCGACTGATCGCCTTGGTGTAGCCGCGGGCGACCGAACGCTCACCGCGGGGCGCGAACGGGTACGCCGGCTTGATCGCCGGATAGGTGCGCAGCGTCTGGACCAGGTGCGGGCCCGACCCGGCCGGTGCCACCGGCTGCGGTGGCAGCGGCACCGCGTTCATCCGGGAACTCGACAGCTTGTCGTGCACCCAGGCCAGCGGATGGTCGGTGTCCGGCCCATGGGGGTCCTCCCAGCGCTGGCGGAACACCGTGTCCAGCACGTCCACCACGGGGCCACGCAGCTGCAGTTGCACGTCGTGCCAGGGCGGCCGGGGCCCGTACGCCGCAGCCATCGGTTGCGGCTGCGGATCACCGAGGTGCTCGCTGTCATCGCGACGGGCATGGCACAGGTCGATCCCGCCGGCGAACGCCACGTCACGCTCGGGAGCGCCGGGGTGGCGCAGGACGACGATCTTCTGGTGGTGGCTGCCCAGCCGGCGCACCCGCTGGTCCAGCACGACCACCCCGCCGCCGGCCTCGACCGCCTCGTCCAGGGCGGCGTTCTCCTCCTTGGAGAAGCTCAGCCCGTCCCAGTGCGACCGCCAGACCAGCCCGAACACGCACACGCCGCGCCTGGCCGCGGCCGAGAACAACTCGCCGACCGTGGGCCCCTCGTCGCGCATCCGCTCGTCCGGGTCGCCCCGCCAGTCGGTGAAGAGCAGGTGGTCGCCCTCGCGCAGCTGCTCGACCGCGGTGACCAGCCGGTCGAAGTAGGTGGCGCCGTCGACGAGCGCCTCGACCTGGTTGCCCGACGTGCGGTCCGGCAGCCCGGACGACGGGTTGCCGCGCTCCTCGGCGGTGAGCAGCCAGTGCCCCGCGTCGTCCATCTGATGATCAGATCCCGCGTCAACCTGCCCCGCAACCCCCGGGCGTCCGGCAGCGTCGGTAGCCTGTGGCGTTGTGGCCCTGGTCGTGCAGAAGTACGGCGGTTCCTCCGTCGCCAACCCCGAGCGTGTCAAGCGTGTGGCGGAACGGATCGTCGAGGCGAAGAAGAACGGCGACGACGTCGTCGTCGTGGTCTCCGCCATGGGCGACACCACCGACGAGCTCCTCGACCAGGCGCGCCAGATCACGGCCGACCCGCCCGGTCGCGAGCTCGACATGCTGCTCACCGCCGGTGAGCGCATCTCCATGGCGTTGCTGGCGATCGCCATCTCCACCCACGGCTACGAGGCCCGGTCGTTCACCGGCTCGCAGGCCGGGGTGATCACCACGTCCAGCCACGGGCGGGCGCGGATCATCGACGTCACGCCCGGCCGGCTCCGCTCGGCGCTGGACGAGGGCTCGATCGTCATCGTCGCCGGCTTCCAGGGCGTCAGCCAGGACACCAAGGACATCACCACGCTCGGCCGCGGTGGCTCGGACACCACCGCCGTGGCCGTAGCCGCGGCGCTGCAGGCCGACGTGTGCGAGATCTACACCGACGTGGACGGCGTCTTCACCGCCGACCCGCGGATCGTCCCCAACGCCAGGCGCCTGGAGACGGTCACCTACGAGGAGATGCTCGAACTGGCCGCCTCGGGGGCCAAGGTGCTCATGCTGCGGTGCGTCGAGTACGCCCGTCGCTACGGCATCCCGGTGCACGTCCGCAGCTCCTACTCACAGCTCCCCGGCACGATCGTGACCGGCTCGATGGAGGACCTCACCGTGGAACAGGCCATCATCACCGGCGTTGCGCACGACCGCAGCGAAGGAAAGATCACCGTCTACGGGGTGCCGGACCGCCCGGGTGAGGCGGCGCAGCTCTTCCGCGTGCTCGCCGACGCGGAGGTGAACATCGACATGATCGTGCAGAACGTCTCGGCCGGGGCCAGCAAGCTCGCCGACATCTCCTTCACCCTGCCGGTCAGCGACGGCCCGGCCGCCATCGCAGCGCTGGAGCGGGTCAAGCACACCGTCGGCTACACCGACGTCAGCTTCGATCAGCACATCGGCAAGGTGTCCCTCGTCGGCGCCGGGATGCGCTCGCACCCCGGGGTCTCGGCGAAGTTCTTCGGCGCGCTGGCCGACGCCGGGGTGAACCTCGAGCTGATCAGCACCTCGGAGATCCGCATCTCCGTGGTGTGCCGGGACACCGAGGTGGACCTCGCCGTCCGCGCGGTGCACGACGCCTTCGACCTCGGTTCCGAGGTCGAGGCCGTGGTCTACGGAGGGACCGGACGATGAGCACCCTGTCCGACAGCGGCCTGCGGGTCGGCATCGTCGGCGCCACCGGGCAGGTCGGCGCCGTGGTGCGCCGGCTGCTCGCCGAGCGCGAGTTCCCCCTCGCCGAACTGCGCTTCTTCGCCTCGGCCCGGTCGGCCGGCAGCACGCTGCCCTGGGCCGGCGGGGAGATCACCGTCGAGGACGCCGCGACGGCCGACCCCACGGGGTTGGACATCGCGATCTTCTCGGCCGGCGCCACCACCTCCCGCGCGCAGGCCCCGCGGTTCGCCGCCGCCGGGGTCACCGTGATCGACAACAGCTCGGCCTGGCGCCGCGACCCCGACGTGCCGCTGGTGGTCAGCGAGGTGAACCCGCAGGCGCTGAGCGGGATCGGCAAGGGCATCATCGCCAACCCGAACTGCACGACCATGGCGGCGATGCCGGTGCTCGCGCCGCTGCACGCCGAGGCCCAGCTGACCCGGATCATCGCCAGCACCTACCAGGCCGTCTCCGGCAGCGGGGTGGCCGGCGTCGAAGAGCTCGACGGGCAGGTCAAGGCCGTCGTCGACAAGGCCGCCGAGCTCACCCACGACGGGTCGGCCGTGACCTTCCCCCAGCCGGTCACGTACGTGCGGCCGATCGCGTTCAACGTGCTCCCGCTGGCGGGGTCGATCGTCGACGACGGCAGCTTCGAGACCGACGAGGAGCAGAAGCTCCGCAACGAGAGCCGCAAGATCCTGGGCATCCCCGATCTGCTCGTGTCCGGCACCTGCGTTCGGGTGCCGGTGTTCAGCGGGCACTCCCTGTCGCTGAACGTCGAGTTCGCCCGGCCGCTGTCCCCTCAGCGGGCCACCGAACTGCTGTCGGCGGCCCCGGGCGTGGAGCTCTCCGACGTCCCGAACCCGCTGCAGGCAGCCGGCCGCGACCCGAGCTACGTCGGCCGGATCCGGCAGGACCCGGGCGTTCCCGACGGCCGCGGCCTGGCGCTGTTCCTCAGCAACGACAACCTGCGCAAGGGCGCGGCGCTCAACACCGTCCAGATCGCGGAGCTGATCGCCGCCGAGCGGAGCTGACCACGGCCATCAGGGCTTCACGTGGCGGAGGGCGAAGCTGAGGGCGACCTCGACCTGGCGGATGGTCTCCTCGATGACCAGCGACCCGTGGCCGGCGTCGAAGCGGTAGATCTCGTGCGGCTTGGCCCGCTCGTCGAGGGCGGCCAGGTAGTTGTCGATCTGCCGGATCGGGCAGCGCGGGTCGTTGGCGCCGGCGACGACGAGCACCGGCGCGACGACGGCGTCGACGTAGGTCAACGGCGAGGACCGCACGTACACGTCGTGCACCTCGTCCGGTGAGCCGCCGAACAGCGCCCGGTCGTAGGCCCGCAGGCCCTCCATCTCGTCCTCGTAGGCGGCCAGGTAGTCCGCGACCGGCACCTCGGCGATGCCCGCGGCCCAGCGCTCCGGCTGGGTGCCCAGCGCGAGCAGGGTGAGGAACCCGCCCCACGAGCCCCCCGAGATCAGCGCCCGCTGCGGGTCGACCACGCCCTCGTCGACCAGCGCGTCGAAGACGGCGCCGATGTCCTCCAGCTCGGTCAGCCCCGGCCGGCCGGTGAGCGCGTCGCGCCACTCGCTGCCGTAGCCGCTGGACCCCCGGTAGTTGACGTGCACGACGGCGTACCCGGCGTCGACGTAGGCCGCCCGCCGCGCGCGGTAGGAATCGTCGTCCTGCGCCTCCGGGCCGCCGTGCACGAGGAACGCGGTCGCGTAGGGGCCCTCGCCGGCCGGACGGACCAGCAGCGCGTGCACATCGCCCCCGGGCCCGGGCACCCAGCGGTCCTCGACCGGGTACGCGGCCGGCGGCTGCTCACCCGGGGCGGCGAGCACCACCGGCCCGTCGGCCCGCCGGATCACCGGCGGGCGCTCACTGGAGGACCAGGCCAGCTCCACGCTGCCGTCGGGCCGGGCCGTCGCCCCGCGGACGACGCCGGGCGGGGTGTCCAGCGCCTCCAGCGTCCCGGTGACCAGGTCGTAGCGGTACAGCTCGCTGCGGGCGGCGGTGTCGTGGCCGACCAGCAGCGCCGTGCCGTCGGGGTACCAGCCGGCGGTGACGTCGCCAGGCAGGTCGAGCACGAGCTCGGTCTCGGTGCCCCGCGCGACGTCCCAGATCAGCAGCTCCTCGCGGCCGCGGCGCTCGTGCCCGACCAGCAGCCGGGTGTCGCCGTTCCGGGGTGCGAAGGCGAGGGCGTGCAGCCCGCGGCCCTCGCCGTCCCACCTGTCCGCGACCACCCCGAGCCCGTCGGTGCGCAGCACCCGCAGCGCCGGGTACCGGGGGTCGCCGTGCTCGGAGTGGGAGTACACCAGCAGCGTGTCGTCGTGCGAGAGGGCGTCGACCGACGCGGTGTCGGGGGTCGAGTAGAACGCCCTCGGAGTGCCGCCGGCCGGCACGATCCACAGTTCGCTGCCGTCGTCGGTGGACCGGCCGGCCAGCACCACCCGCCGGCCGATCTCCAGCCCGGCCGGGTAGGCCGGGCCGACCTCAGGCAGCGCCACCTCGTCGGGGCCGCCGGTGAAGGGCTGGCGCTGCCAGATCCCGAACTCGTCGCCGTCGGTGTCGGCGAACCACCAGATCTGCTCGCCGTCCGGGCTGAGCGTGGCGATCGACGTGCCGTTCGGCCGGTCGGTGACCTGCCGGTGGGTGTCGGTGTCGCGGTCCCAGGCGTACTGCTCGACGACGACGCTGACGTCGGAGGCGTACAGGCAGCGGTGCGGGGCATCCTCCGCCCACTCCGGCAGGCTCACCCGCGGCGCCCGGAAGCGGGCCTGCCAGCGGGCGGTGACCTCCGGCGGGAGGGCAGTGGGCGT
>JAOPWO010000039.1 GCA_025965635.1 Modestobacter sp.
CCGTGCCGGCCGACCAGGTAGTTCTCGTGGCAGCCGTAGCTGTTGCCGGCGGAGTCGGTGTTGTTCTTGAACAGGTAGATGTCGCCGCTGACGCCCTCCTCGTTGAGGCGCTGCTCGGCGTCGACCATCAGGCCCTCGAGGATCCGCTCGCCGGCCTTGTCGTGGACGACGAGCTCGCTGACGTCGTCGCACTCGGCGGTGGCGTACTCGGGGTGTGACCCCACGTCCAGGTACAGCCGGGACCCGTTGCGCAGGAAGACGTTGGAGCTGCGCCCCCAGGACACCACCCGGCGGAACAGGTAGCGGGCCACCTCGTCGGGGGAGAGCCGGCGCTGACCCTTGAAGGTGCACGTGACGCCGTACTCGGTCTCGATGCCGAAGATCCGTCGTTCCACCTGCCCGAGCCTAGGCGTCCGCGGCGCGCTCGGCTCGTGTCCCGAGCGCGCCGCGCCGCTCATCAGCCGGCGGCTGGGGTGCCGGTGCCGCTCCCGCCGTCGGTCCCGCCGCCGGCACCGTCGGTGACGCCCAACTGGTCGGACACGTGCTCGGTGCCCCCGGCGGTGTCGACGGACTCCGGGTCGCCGAGGCCGGGTGGGGTGCCCGGGGCCGGGGCGCTCGGCGCGTGGGTGTGCGCGGCCGCGGCGACCGGCTCATCGACGTCGGCAGGAGCGGGCTCGTCGCTGAGCAGGTTGCGCAGCGCGGCACCGACGACCCGCCGGAAGGCCCGCTTGGGCCGCCGCCGGTCGAGGACGGCGACCTCGATCTGCTCGGCGGGCAGCTGGTCGTGCCCGCCGCCGTTGGTCGCCGTCGCCGGGCTGACCGCGGACAGCGCCCGGACGCCGACCTTGAGCGCCTCGGCCAGGTCCATGCCCGGGAGGAAGTGCTCGCGGAGGTGGCCGCTGACCGCTTCGGCCTGCCCGCCCATGACGACGAAATCGGGCTCGTCGACGATCGACCCGTCGAAGGTGAGCCGGTAGAGCTGGTCGGACTCCGGGGTCTCACCGACCTCGGCGACGCAGAGCTCGACCTCGAACGGCTTCATCTGCTGGGTGAACACCTCACCGAGGGTCTGCGCGTAGGCGTTGGCGATGACCCGTCCGGTGACGTCGCGGCGGTTGTACGAGTACCCGCGCACGTCGGCCATGCGGACGCCGGCGACCCGCAGGCTCTCGAACTCGGAGTACCGGCCCACCGCGGCGAAGCCGATCCGGTCGTAGAGCTCACCCACCTTGTGCAGGGTGGAGCTGGGGTTCTCGGCGATGAAGAGGACGCCGTCGGAGTAGGTGAGGACGGCGACGCTGCGGCCGCGGGAGATCCCCTTGCGGGCGTACTCCGAGCGGTCGCGCATGACCTGCTCGGCGGAGGCGTAGTAGGGCATGGTCATGGCTCAGGCCCCCCGTCCCTGCTCGGCGGCGGAGCGGTCGGCCACGATCGACTCGGCGACCGCCGCGACCTCGGCGTCGGGGAGCCGGACGGCACCCTCGGCGTCGACCCGGTAGACGATCGGGTAGAGCTTGCGGACCGGGTCGGGGCCACCGGTGGCCGAGTCGTCGTCGGCGGCGTCGTAGAGGGACTCGACGACGGTGCGGGTGGCCGCGTCGGCGGGCAGCCCCGGGCGCCAGGTCTTCTTCAGCGAGTTCTTGGCGAACAGCGAGCCGGAGCCGACCGAGGCGTAGCCGCGCTCCTCGTAGTTGCCGCCGGTGACGTCGTAGCTGAAGATCCGGCCCGGGCTCGCGCCCTCGGCGGCGTCGAGGTCGTAGCCGGCGAACAGCGGGACCACGGCCAGGCCCTGCATCGCGGCACCGAGGTTGCCCCGGATCATGGCGGCGAGGCGGTTGGCCTTGCCGTCGAGGGACATCGTCATCCCCTCGATCTTCTCGTAGTGCTCCAGCTCGACCTGGTAGAGCCGGACCATCTCGATCGCGATGCCCGCGGCCCCGGCGATGCCGATCACCGACCACGAGTCGGCGGCGTAGACCTTCTCGATGTCGCGCGAGGAGATGAGGTTGCCCATGGTGGCCCGGCGGTCACCGGCCATCAGCACCCCGCCGGCGTAGGTGACCGCGACGATCGTCGTGGCGTGCGGGCCGACCTCGGCGAGCGGCATCGCCGGCAGCGGGCGCCTGCCGGGCAGCAGTTCGGGGGCGGTGATGCCCAGGAAGTCGGTGAACGAGGAGCCCACCCGGTCCAGATAGGCGGGGGTGAATCCGCTCCGGCCGCCTGACTGCTGGGTCACGCGTCCGCCTCGCTGGCGCTCGCCGGTCGCGTGGCCGACGGTGCTGCGCTCACAGGTGAGCTGGCGAGCTCGCTCACGTATCCGCCTCTCCTGCCGCCGATCGGCGGCGTTCGTGCTCGTCCGACCCGTGCGCCGGGAGGCGCTCGGGCGTCCCACCGACCCTACCGGCGCGCTGCCGGGCCGACCCGCCGTGCCGGGCGGGGAGCCGGCGCTCCCCTCCCCCGGGACCGCCTGCCGGGCGCGGTGCCGCTCGACGTGGTCGGCCGCGGCGCGCAGGGAGCGGGCTCATCGCGCGACGAGCCCGACGCGTGGTTGCACCGCCGACAGAGGAGTTGCCTGGCTCTGCCGGTCGCGTGGTCGTGGTCGAGGTGCTGCGGCGACGGCTCATCACAGCTGGCAGGACCACCGCCCTGGCCGTCCGCGGCGTCGTGACGGCCCGTGCAGCGGCCGCCGTAGCCGGCGGACGTAGGTGGACCGAGCGTGTGGTCCTCGACCGCGACCGGCTGTCGGCACGCCGGACACCACCGGGACCCGTCCGGCACCCACGTGCGGGCGCGGAAGACCTCGCCCATGGACCGGCGCCAGTCAATACAAGGAGTCGCCTTGCGACTACTCTCCGCCCTTCTGCACGTACTGTCGCACGAACTCCTCGGCGTTCTCCTCGAGCACCCCATCGATCTCGTCCAGGATCGAGTCGACGTCCTCGGTCATCTCCTTGTGCCGCTCGGCGACCTCGGCGTCGACCGACCCCTCGACCAGGTCGGTCTCCTCGCGCGAACGCGTCACCTTCTGCTGCCCGCCGGTGTCCCTCGTGGCCATCTCACCCTCCGGTGTGTGGTGTGGGTCCTGCTGATCAGGAAGCTACCCGCGGGGTGTGACCGCCGTGGTCCTCCGCATCACGCGCCGGTGATGGTGTCCACGAGCTCCTGGGCCGAGAACGTCGACTCGAACAGCGTGCCGACGTGCTCGCGGGTCCCGCGCAGCGGCTCCATGGTGGGGATGCGCACCAGGTTCTCCCGGCCGAGGTCGAAGACCACCGAGTCCCAGGAGGCGGCTGCGACCTGCGCGGGGTACCGGCGCAGGCACTCGCCGCGGAAGTAGGCCCGGGTGTCGGCCGGTGGGTGGGTCATCGCCCGGGTGACCTCGTCGTCGGTGAGCAGCCGCTGCATCGACCCGCGGGCCACGAGCCGGTGGTACAGCCCCTTGTCCGGGCGGACGTCGGAGTACTGCAGGTCGACCAGCTGCAGCCGGGAGTCACCCCAGCTGAGCCCGTCGCGCTTGCGGTAGCCCTCCAGCAGCCGCAGCTTCGCCGGCCAGTCCAGCCGGTCGGCGCAGCGCATCGGGTCGATCGACAGGTCCTCGAGCACCTCCGCCCAGCGGCGCAGCACGTCCTGGGTCTGCTCGTCGGTGTCGCCGGTGGCCGCCACGAACCGCTCCGCCTGGGCGAGGTACTCCTGCTGCACCTCCAGCGCGGTGAGCCGCCGTCCGTCCCGCATCCGCACCCGGTGGGCCAGCGTCGGGTCGTGGCTGATCGCCCGCAGCTCGGCGACCGGTTCCTCGATGGTCAGGTCCCGACCGAGCGCCCGCGCCTCGATCATGGCGAGCACCAGCGCCGTGGTCCCGACCTTGAGGTATGTCGAGAGCTCGGCGAGGTTGGCGTCGCCGATGATCACGTGCAGCCGGCGGTACTTGTCGGCGTCGGCGTGCGGCTCGTCGCGGGTGTTGATGATCGGTCGCTTGAGCGTCGTCTCCAGGCCCACCTCGACCTCGAAGAAGTCCGCCCGCTGGGAGAGCTGGAACCCCTGCTTGCGGCCCTCCTGGCCGATGCCCACCCGGCCGGCGCCGGCGAACACCTGCCGGGTCACGAAGAACGGGATCAGCCCGCGGACGATGTCGATGAACGGCGTCTTGCGGTCCATCAGGTAGTTCTCGTGCGCCCCGTACGAGGCGCCCTTGCCGTCGGTGTTGTTCTTGTACAGCTGGATCGCACTCGCACCCGGGATGCGAGCGGCCCGGCGGGAGGCCTCGGCCATCACCTGCTCGCCGGCCTTGTCCCACAGCACCACGTCACGCGGGTTGGTGACCTCCGGCGTGGAGTACTCCGGATGCGCGTGGTCGACGTACAGCCGGGCACCGTTGGTCAGGATGACGTTGGCCATCACGGCGTCCTCGTCGTCGTTGTGGTCCAGTGCCGACGCCGGTGAGAGGTCGAACCCGCGGGCGTCGCGCAGCGGCGACTCCTCCTCGAAGTCCCACCGCGGCCGCCGACGGGTCGGCGCCTCGGCCACCGACCAGGCGTTCACCACCTGGCTCGACAGGGTCGTCGGGTTCGCCCCCGGCTGCCCTGGCACGGATATCCCGTACTCGAGCTCCGTGCCCATCACCCGTCGCACGCTCATGGCCACCAGGCTAGGCGGCGCCCGGCCGGCCCCCGACAGCCCACCAGCCCCTGCCGCCGGAGCGGCAGGGGCCAGTGGGCTGCGGGCTGCGGGCCGTGGGCGTCCTTCTCCTACAGGTACTGGCCGGTGTTGGTCGCGGTGTCGATCGCGCGACCGCTCTCGTTGCCCTTGCCCGAGATGAGCGTGCGGATGTAGACGATCCGCTCGCCCTTCTTGCCCGAGATCCGCGCCCATTCGTCGGGGTTGGTCGTGTTGGGCAGGTCCACGTTGTCGTTGAACTCGTCGTCACAGGCCTGGAGGAGGTGCGAGACCCGCAACACCTTCT
>JAOPWO010000065.1 GCA_025965635.1 Modestobacter sp.
CCTGGCGCTGCTGCTCGGCGTGATGGCCGTCGGCCTGCCCCGGCCTCCCCAGGTCCAGCGCACCCGGCTGGACGTCGCCCGGCGGGAGGCCACCGCCGCGCCGGTGACCGCCCGCGGACGGGTCACCGCGCAGGCCGATCGGCTGCTGCGCCGGCTGGGCCGCACCGAGGCGCTGGAGACCGCCCTCGAGCGGGCCGGCATGCACCGCCGTCCCGCGGACGTCGTCGTCCTCACCGCCGCGATCGCCTGCCCGCTGGCCGTCGCCGGGATCGCGCTGAGCGGCTCCGTGGCCGGCCTGCTGCTCGCCGTCGTCGCGCCGCTGGGGGCGGTCGCGCTGGTCGTCGTCCGCCGGTCCCGACGGCAGAAGGCCTTCGCCGACCAGCTGGACGACGTCGTGCAGCTGATGGCCAGCAGCCTGCGGGCCGGTCACAGCGTGCTGCGGGCGGTCGACGCCGTGTCCCGCGACACCGACGCGCCGGCCGCCGAGGAGTTCTCCCGGGTGGTCAACGAGACCAGGGTCGGCCGCGACGTCACCAGCGCGCTCGAGGAGGTCGCCGACCGGACCGGCAGCCAGGACTTCGGCTGGGTCGTCCAGGCCATCGCCATCCACCGCGAGGTCGGCGGCAACCTGGCCGAGGTCCTCGACCGGGTCGGCGCCACGGTCCGGGAGCGCAGCCAGCTGCGCCGCCAGGTGAGCTCGCTGTCGGCCGAGGGCCGGCTGTCGGCCGTGGTGCTGCTGGCCATGCCGGTCGTGATCCTCGGCGTCATGGCGATGACCGCGCCGGAGTACGTCGCCCGGCTGACCGGCACCGGGTCCGGCATCGGGCTGATCGTCGGCGCCGGCCTGCTGGTGCTCATCGGCGCGCTGTGGCTGCGGATCGCCGTGCGGGTGCGGTTCTGATGCCGCTGTCGGTCGTGCTGGGGATCGTTGCGGTGTCGGTGGCGCTGGGCCTGCTCGTGCCGCTGGCCGTGTCGGCCACGCCCCGGCCGGTGGCCGGCGTCCGCCGCAACCTGGCCCGTGGCCGGCCGGTCGTGGCCGCGGACACCGGCGGGGGACTGGAGTCCCGGCGCCGCGGTGCCGGGGCCACGCTGCGGCACCTGACCCCCGACAAGGTCGCCGCGCGGGTCCGCCGGCTGCTCGACCGGGCCGGGCGGTCGCCCGCCCGGACGATGAGCAAGGTGCTCACCACCAAGCTGGTGCTGCTCGGGTGGGCGGTGCTGACCGGTGCGCTGGTCGAGATCCAGCTGCCCGGCTGGCCGGTGGCGGTCGGCACGGTCGTCGTCGCGCTCGGCGCGTACCACCTGCCCGAGGCCTTGCTGTGGAGCCGCGGGCAGGACCGGGCGAAGCGGATGGCCCGCGAACTGCCCGACACCCTGGACCAGATGAGCATCGCGGTGGAGGCCGGGCTGTCGTTCGAGTTCGCCCTCGCCCGGGCGGCCCACTCGGGCACCGGGCCCCTTGCCGAGGAGCTGGTCCGGACCCTGCAGGACGTCGCGGTCGGCCGCCCCCGCCGGCAGGCCTACGACGCCCTCGTGCGCCGGACGGACGTGCCCGACCTGCAGCGCTTCGTGGGCGCGATCAACCAGGCCGAGGCCTACGGCGTACCCGTCGCCGACGTGCTGCGCGCGCAGGCCGACGAGATGCGGGTCAAGCGCCGCCAGCGCGCCGAGGCCGAGGCGATGAAGGTGCCGGTCAAGGTGGTCTTCCCGCTGATGCTCTGCATCCTCCCGGCGATGCTGCTCGTGGTCGTCGGCCCGGCGGTGCTGCAGCTGATGACCACGCTGGGCTGACCCCGGCACGCTGGGCCGGCCCCGGCACGCGGGAGCATGCCGGGGCCGGCGGGTCAGCTGCGGGGCTGCGCGGGGTTGGTCGGGTCGCCGTGCGACGGCGGGTTCACCGGCGGTCCCGACGTCGCCTCCGACACCGGCGAACCCCCGGCGGGAGCAGGTGCGGCCTCCGGCCGGGCCGCGTCCGGCGAGCCACCGGAGGGCTGGGCGCCGGCCCGCACGTCGGTGAGCCGGTGGGTCAGCGCCTGGACCACCTGGATGCGGTTGGCGTGCACCTTCTCGTAGTCCAGGACCGTCTCCAGGTCGTCGGCGTCCAGGGTGCGGACCCGGGAGATGAGGCTCCCCACGGGCAGGTGGTCGTAGTCGGGCAACGGGAGGTCGTCGCGCTCGGTCATCCCGGCTCCTTCCTGTCGGCTTGTCGGCCCCCTGCAGGGGTCCCGCCGCGGGCTGGCGAGTGGTGGGGCAGGGGGTCCTTCTGCTACCCGGCGCAGGCCCGCTGACACGCGGCGTGTGAGGCCCAGGGTGGTGGGTAGGCGCGGATGACGCACCCTCCGGGGCTCAGTCACGGCCCCTGCCGCACGCACCGAAGGAGCTTCCGTCCCATGGACGTGACCTTCCTCAAGCCGGTCACCGACCACCCCGGCCCCTGCGCCACCGTGTGTGCCGACGTCACGCACACCACCGAGAACGCCGACACCGAGCTGGGCCTGCGGGTCCGGGCCCTCACCGGGCAGCTCGCCGACCAGGGCGCCCCGGAGGCCGTCGTCGAGGCGGTCCGCAGCCGTCTCACCGAGGGCGACGAGGACGGTGAGGCCGGCACGTTCCGCGGGCGGGCCGTCATCGTCGGACCCGGGGCCGAGGTGCTGCTCGACGTCCCGCTGGCCGACGCGCCGCGCACCGAGACCGCGGAGTGGTCGCCGCTGCCCGACGCCGTCTCGGTCCTGCGCGCCCTCCCCGGCCGGATCCCGCACGTCGTGGTCGTCGCCGACCGGGTGGGCGCCGACATCACCGTCGCCACCGCACCCGGCCTGCCCGTCGAGGAGAAGTCGATCGACGGCGAGACGCACCTGATGCGCAAGGTGCAGGTGGGCGGCTGGGCGCACCGCCGCTTCCAGCACAACGCCGAGAACGTCTGGATCCACAACGTCCAGCAGGTGATCGACGAGATCGACACCGTCGTCGACCGGACCGGGGCCCGTTTCGTGCTGGTCGCGGGCGACGTCCGGGCGCGGCAGATCTTCACCGACCGGGCCACGCCGAAGATCCAGGCGGTCCTGGTCGACATGGACGAGGGCGGCCGGGCCGAGGGAGCCGACCGGTCGGTGATCGACCAGCGGGTCGAAGAACTGGTGGCGGAGAACGACGCCGCCGAGCAGGCCAAGGTGATCGAGCAGATCGAGGCCGCCTCGGCGCACGGTCTGGCGGTGACCGGGACGGCGCAGGTCGTCGAGGCGCTGCGCAAGGCGCAGGTCGAGACCCTCGTGCTGGCCGACGAGCCGTCCGGTGAGCAGCTCGTGATCGGGCCGTCGCCGCTGGAGATCGGCGTCGGCGCGGAGGACATGGCCGCCCTGGGCGTGACCGACGCGGTGCAGGTGCCGGCCGAACGGGCGCTGCTCCGGGCCGCCGTCGGCAGCGACGCCGCAGTGGTCGTCGTCCCGCGGGCCGCGATGCCCGACGGCGTCCCGTCGGCCGCCGTCCTCCGCTACACCGACGCCTCCACCCCCGGCTGACGTCCGGTCAGCCCACCGCCCTCAGCCGGATCCCCGGCTGACCCAGAGAAGGAGAACCATGAGCGACCCGCACCAGGAAGGCACCCCCGCCGGCATGGACAACGCCGACGTCGAACGCCGCTCGCAGATCGCCGAGGCGCTGGGCAAGGAGGTCTGGCCGGCCGACCGCGACGCCCTCGTCGCCAAGGCCCAGGAGGCCGACGCCCTCGACAGCGTGATCTCGGCGCTGCACCGGCTCCCCGCCGGTCAGACCTTCCAGAACGTGCAGGAGGTGGCCGCGGCGCTGGGCCTGGGCACGGAACAGCAGCGCTTCTGATCACCATGTGCAGGACCTCGGGGGAGCGGGGTAGGGAGCACCCATGCCCGACATGAAGGATCCGTCCCCCGAGGCCCTGGCCAACGTCACCGAGCAGAACGTCACCACCCGGGCACGCCTGCTGCCCGAGGAGAGGTCGGTCGAAGGCGACCTCGACCCGGCGAAGGGCGACCTGGACCCCGCGGTGCAGGCCGCGGTGATCCTCGCCGAGTCCGAGGAGCGCACCGTGCACGCCGATCCGGACGACGCGCAGGGTGGCCACCGCCAGTCCGACGACACCGTCTGACCCGGGAGGAGAGGTCGTGCCGAAGACGACGAAGTCCGGCGACGCGAAGCAGGACGAGATCCCCAGCACCCTGCAGCGGTCCGACGAGAAGGCGCAGCGCACCTTCGCGAAGGCCCACGACTCCGCCGCCGAGTCCTACGACGACGAGCAGCGCGCCAACCAGGTGGCGTGGGCGGCGGTCAAGCACACCCACGAGAAGGTGGGCGACCACTGGGAGCAGAAACCAAGGGGTAGCAAAGGGCCGTCGGACCCGCAGGCCGAGGGCGGACGCGACACCGACCGGGAGACCAAGGGCGGCGTCGACGCCAACGCCACCAAGGAGCACCTGATGGACGTCGCCCGGCGGATGGACGTCTCCGGGCGCTCGTCGATGACCAAGGACGAGCTGGTCGACGCCATCCAGAAGGCCAACGACCGGGAGACCCGCACGACCAGGGAGGGCTGAGGCGGCGGGCCGCTCAGCCCGGGATCAGGACGAGGCCGGTCTGCCGACCCGCCAGGTACTCCACCCCGCGGTCGGTGAGCGCGATGCCCTGCTCCAGTGCCATCCGCACGACCTGGCCGCCCCACTCGGGCACCGGCACCCGCACGCACAGCTCCAGCGCGTAGACGGTGTCCGGGTGCAGCGACACGTCGCCGGCGCCGGGGACGCCGTTCTGCTGGTCCCACATGCCGATCGCCGGCCCCGCACCGTGGCCGTGCACGCCGACCGGGTGGGAGTACACGTCCCCGTCGACGCCCTCGGCGGCCGCGGCGGCGCGGGCCGCGGCGAGCACCTCGTTGCCGGTGCGGCCGGGGCGGATCTCCGCCGTCGTCAGGTCCTGCAGCCGGTTGCCCACCGCCAGCGCGGCGGCCAGCCCCGCCGGGGCGGCGGTCTCGCCGGGGCGGAGCACGTAGCCGTTGCGCTGGGTGTCGGTGGTCAGCCCGAGGGTGGACAGGCCGACGTCGCAGTGCACCAGGTCGCCGGGGGAGATGACCGCGTCGAACGGGACGCCGGGCAGCGCGGTGCCGCGTTCGTCGGTGAGGGGTGTGCCGGCCCGCTGCAGCCCCACGGTCGGCTGGAACCACCCGTCGACCCCCAGGTCGGCGAAGCGCTGCCGGATCCACCAGGCGACGTCGAGGGCGGTGGTCTGCCCGACGGTGATCACCGCGGGGGAGTAGGCCTCCTCGATCACGTCGTGGACCAGCCGGTTCATCGCGTGCAGGGCGGCGATCTCCTCCGGCAGCCGGGTCTCCAGCCAGCCCACGACCAGCGCCTCGGCCGACACCACCCGTTCGGCGTGCGGACCCAGCGCGTCCATCAGCAGCCGGTGGTCGATGACCGACAGCCCGTCGGCGTGCGCGAAGACGGGGGAGACGTCGACGCCGATCGTGGCCGGGGCCGCCTGGTCCACGAAGCGGCGCAGCGCCGCCCACTGCGACTCCTCGGCGGGCAGCCCCGGGGTCTCGTCGGGGTCCCAGGCGGGCAGGAATTGACCCACCGGGTAGCGCGACACCGCCGCCGCCGTCACGCCGTCGTCGCTGCGGTGGAACAGCAGGATGGTGCGCCGCCGCGCCGACAGCCACGTGGCCGGCAGCAGCGTGGGCAGCACCGGGTCCTCGTTGTGCTCGCGGCCGACGACCACCCACAGGTCGATGCCGGCCCGGTCCATCAGCGCCGGCATCAGGTCCAGCAGCCGCTGGGTGAGCCACCGGTCCCGCACGTCGGCCTGCGCGCGCAGCGGCAGCGGCACGGTGCGCGTCGGGTCGGGCAGGGGGCGGGCTCCAGCGGTGCACTCGGTGGACGTGGCCATGCAGGCAGGAAAGCAGACCGCCGGCGCGACCACCGGACGAGCCCGGGGTCAGGCGCTCTCGTCGGCCGGGTCCCGCGGCCGGGGCGCGGCAGCCCCGGCGGCCACGGTCACCCGGTTCCGGCCGGTGCGCTTGGCCTCGTACATCGCTGCGTCGGCGCGGTCGATCAGCCGCCACAGCGCGTCGGGGACCTCGTCGACGGACGTCGGCAGGGCCAGTGCCACGCCGATCGACACCGTCACCGGCTGGTCGGTCTCCGCGGAGCTCCGGGACACCGCCTGCCGGAGCCGCTCGGCCAGTTGCCGGGCCTCCGACGGGTCGCTGACCAGCCCGAGCACCACCAGTTCCTCGCCTCCGGTGCGGGCCAGCACGTCGGCCGGCCGGACCGTGGCCGCCAGCGCGGCCGCGACCGCGCGCAGCACCGCGTCCCCGGTGGCGTGCCCGTGGTCGTCGTTGAGCCGCTTGAAGTGGTCCAGGTCGAGCACCAGGGCAGCCACCCGCTGCCCGTCACGGCGGGCCTGCCGCCAGATCCGCGGCGCCTGCGCCACCAGCCAGCGCCGGTTGGCCAGGCCGGTGAGCGGGTCGGTCGAGGACAGCGCCTGGGTCTCGGTCAGCAACCGCTGCACGCGCCGGCGGAGCAGGAACACCCACAGGGTGACCACGTCGAGGACGACGGAGTTGACGATGACGTGCACCGTCAGGGCGGCCGGGTCGGGATAGCTACCCCACAGCGCCGCGGTGCACGCGAGGACCACCAGGACCATGTGCAGCAGCAGCGGCCGCGGTCCCAGGAACCAGGCCGCGGCGAAGCAGGCGAACAGCAGCATCAGCGGCGGCGCGTACAGCAGCGGGTCGGTCGTGGTCAGCGCCACCGTCACGTAGACGGCGTCGCCGAGCACGACGAGGACGGCGGTCGCGGTCGGGCCGACCGACTGCCACACGGCCAGGGCCGCGGCCAGCACCACCAGCAGCGCCATGGTCGCCGAGTACAACGCGCGGCTGACGCCGTCGTCGCGCAGCACCCCGTCGATGAACAGGTTCAGCGACCCCAGTGCCGCGCCGGAGGTGAGCAGCGCGGCCAGGCACCACGCCATGAGGCGCTGGTCACCCAGCCGTCCGGCCGGGAGCCGTCCGGACGGGGCTCGGTCAGTTGCTCGTCGCCCGCGCCACCACCCGGGCACGCCCCCGCGTGTCATGCCAGCAGGATGCCTGGTTCGGCCTCCGCGAGGGGGTGCTTCCGCCGCGACACCTGTGCTTTCACCCCCGAGTGGGCAGAACTGGCCTCCGTGGACGGCGGTGCGGACAGCGGCGGGACGACCGCGGTGCGAGGGTGGGGCAGGCGTGCCCGGGCACGCACCGCCGAGGAGAGGAGCCGACCATGGACGAGGGCCCCTGGTTCTACTGCCTGAAGCACCATGCCGTGGAGACGCGCGACGGCTGCGCCGAGCGCCACCGGCTCGGACCGTACGAGGCCCGCACCGAGGCCGAGCAGGCGCTGCAGAAGGTCGCCGAGCGCAACGAGAAGGCCGACGCCGAGGACCGCGCGTGGGACCGCGGCGAGGGCGGCGACTGAGTCCGGCCACCCGGCCGCATGCCCCCGCGCGGAGCGCGCGGGCATGATCTGCCAGGGACGGACCCGGATCGCCGGGCCGCCGGGGGACGGGAGACGTCATGAGCGAGGGACGTGCGGTCGGTGACCTGGTCGTCGGCGTGCTCGGGGGGACCGGGGCGCAGGGCCGGGGTCTCGCCGTCCGGCTGGCCGCCGCCGGACAGCGGGTGCTGCTCGGCTCCCGCGATGCCGACCGGGCCGCCGAGGTGGCCGCCACCGTCACCGAGCGCTCGTCGGCCGCGGCCGGCGGGGTGGAGACCTCGGTGCAGGGCGGGTCGAACACCGACGTCGCCGGCGCCGCGGACCTGGTGATCGTCGCCGTCCCCTACGCCGGGCACGCAGCCACACTCGCCGACCTGGGCACCCCGCTGGCCGGGAAGGTGGTCGTGGACTGCGTGGTGCCGATGGGCTGGGACGAGCTGGGCGCCTACGTCCTGGACGTCCCCGACGGCAGCGTCTGCCAGGAGGCGGCGGCGCTGCTGCCCGACAGCTCCGTCGTCGGCGCGTTCCACCACCTCTCGGCGACCACCCTGGAGGACCTGTCGCTACCCACGATGGACGGCGACGTGCTGGTGGTCGGCGACGTGCGGGAGGCCACCGACCTGGTGCAGGCACTCGCCGGCCGGCTCCCCGGCATGCGCGGCGTGTACGCCGGTCGGTTGCGGAACGCCCGCCAGGTCGAGGCGCTGACGGTCAACCTGGTGTCGGTGAACCGCCGCTACAAGGCGCACGCCGGGATCCGCGTCACCGACGTGTAGTCGGGCGCCCGCGGCCGAGCGGCCGCTGTGCGGCACGCACGCAACGGGTCAACGGCAGCGGGGACGGCACGTGGCCGCGGTGGCGTCCGGAGGACGTCAATCGAAGGAGTGCTCAGGGCCGGGGAAGACGCCGTCCCGGACCTCGGTGGCGTACTCCTGGGCGGCGGCCAGCAGCTGGGCGCGCAGGTCGGCGTACTTCTTCACGAACTTGGGCACCCGGCCGGAGGTGAGCCCGGCCATGTCCGGCCAGACCAGCACCTGGGCGTCGCAGCCGGCGCCGGCGCCGATCCCGATGGTCGGGATGGACAGCTCCTCGGTCACCTGGCCGGCGATCGCGGCGGGCACCATCTCCAGGACGACGGCGAACGCCCCGGCCTCCTCGACCGCGTGCGCGTCGGCCAGCAGCTGCTCGGCCCCTGCGCCGCGGCCCTGCACGCGGAACCCGCCCAGGGCGTGCTCGCTCTGCGGCGTGAAGCCGATGTGCGCCATGACCGGGACGCCGTTCTCCACGAGCTTGCGGATCTGCGGCGCCACGCGGGCGCCGCCCTCGAGCTTCACCGCCTGCGCCCCGCCCTCCTTCATCATCCGCACGGCGGTGCCGAACGCCTGCTCCGCGGACACCTCGTAGCTGCCGAAGGGCAGGTCGGCGACGATCAGCGCCCGCGTGGTCGAGCGGGTGACCGCCTTGGTCATCAGCAGCAGGTCCTCGACGGTGACCGGGACGGTCGAGGTGTGCCCGAGGACGACGTTGCCCGCGGAGTCGCCGACCAGCAGCACCGGGATGCCGGCCTCCTCGAACACCGCCGCGGCGTAGGTGTCGTAGGCGGTGAGCATCGCCCACCTCTCCCCGCGGCTCTTGGCCTGCTGGAGGTGGTGCACGCGCACCCGGGCGGTCGAGCCGCCGCCGTAGAGGACCGATTCGCTCACCGTGCTGCTCCTTCGCGGACGCTGGGCAGCGACTCGCGCCAGCGGTTGGTGATCGGCAGGCGCCGGTCACGGCCGAACGCCTTCAACGAGATCTTGGTGCCCGGCGCGGACTGGCGACGCTTGAACTCCGACGTGTCGACCAACCGCAGCACCCGGGCCACGACCTCGGGGTCGTGCCCGCGCTCCAGCAGCTCGGCCATGCCGAGGTCGCGGTCGACGTAGTCGGCGACGACGGCGTCCAGCTCCTCGTAGGAGGGCAGCGAGTCCGAGTCCTGCTGGCCCGGCGCCAGCTCCGCCGACGGCGGCTTGTCGATCGAGTTCTGCGGGATCGGCTCGGTCTCGCCGAGCTCGCGCGCCCGCGCGTTCCGCCAGCGGGAGAGCTCCCAGACCAGCGTCTTGGGCACGTCCTTGAGCGGGGCGAACCCGCCGGCGGCGTCGCCGTAGAGCGTGGAGTAGCCCACCGCCACCTCGCTCTTGTTGCTGGTGGCCAGCAGCAGGTGCCCGTGCTGGTTGGACAGCCCCATCAGCAGCGTGCCGCGCACCCGCGCCTGCAGGTTCTCCGCGGCGACGCCGGTGAGCTGCACCGAGGCGCGGTACGCCTCGACCATCGGCGCGATCGGGATGACGGAGTAGTGCAGCCCGAGCCGCTGCGCGGAGTCCGCGGCGTCGGACAGCGAGTGCTCGCTGGAGTACTCGCTGGGCAGCGCCACCCCGTGCACCCGGTCCGCGCCCAGCGCGTCGACGGCCAGCGCGGCCACCATCGCCGAGTCGATGCCGCCGGACAGGCCGAACACCACCGAGGGCATGCCGTTCTTGTCGATGAAGTCGCGCAGTCCCAGCACCAGCGCGCGCCACACCTCCTCGCAGTCGCTCAGCGGCTCGGCGATGGCGGCCGGCTGCGGCGCGAAGGCGGGGACAGGGGTGTCGGAGATGACGTGCCGGGTGACGGTCATCGGGCCGATCCGACCCTCCCGGCGTTCCGGGACGGCGAACGGGTCGATGGTGAGGTCGACGACCGCCAGGTGCTCGACGAACTGGGGCGCCCGGACCAGCAGCTCGCCCTCCGGGGAGACGGCCAGGGAGCCCCCGTCGAACACCAGCTCGTCCTGCCCGCCGACCTGGTTGCAGTAGACGATGGTGGCCCGCGCCTCGGCTGCGCGGCGGCGGACCAGCGGCAGGCGCAGGTCGTCCTTCGCCCGCTCGTAGGGCGAGGCGTTCGGCGAGACGACGAGGTCGACCCCGGCTTGGCCGGCCACTCCGCACGGTCCGCCCTCGACCCACAGGTCCTCGCAGACGGTGAGGGCGACGTCGATCCCGTGCAGCCGCACCACCGGCAGCTCGGTGCCCGGCACGAAGTAGCGCGCCTCGTCGAAGACGCCGTAGTTGGGCAGGTGCCGCTTGTAGTAGCGGACGACGACCTCGCCGCCGAACAGCAGTGCGGCGGCGTTGCGCGGCGCACCGCGGCGCGGGTTGGCGTCGCCGGGGGAGTCGTCGTCGGTGGGCGTGCGGTCGACCGGGGCGGGCCCGCTGCCCTCGGTGTGGGCCAGGTACCCGACCACGACCGCGGTGCCGCCGAGCCCCTGGTCGGCCAGGTCCGCGGCCAGGTCGACCAGGGCCTGTTCGCTCGCGCGGGCGAAGGACTCGCGGAGGACGAGGTCCTCCGGCGGGTAGCCGGTCAGGGTCATCTCCGGGAAGACCACCAGGTGGGCCCCGGCTCCGGCGGCCCGCCCGGTCCACCGGCTGACCAGCTCCGCGTTGCCGGCCAGGTCGCCGACCCGGGTGTCGACCTGGGCCATCGCCACCCGCACCTGGCGTTTCTGCTGCTCGTCGCTCACGGGTCCAGTCTGGTCGGAGCAGCCGCTGGGCGGCCAGGCGGGGACCGCGGGCAGCCGGTGGGGACCGTCACACCGGGGCTGGCTCGACCAGCACCCCGGCCGCGGCGACGTCGTCGAGGTGCGCAACGCCGGCATGCAGCTGCAGGTCGGTGACGGGTCCGGCGACTGGAACAGCAGCTGGGCGGACCGGCAGGCGGGTTCGGCGCCGGAACGGCAGGCCGCCCGGCCCACGGCGACACGCGGTCCCGGGCCGGGGGGCGGTGGTCACCCGGTACCCGGACGGGGCAGGCTGGGGGTGCCGACACACACGCGAAACAGGTGGACACGATCATGGCAAGCATGGACCGACAGCAGGAGTTCGTCCTGCGCACCCTCGAAGAGCGCGACATCCGTTTCGTGCGGCTGTGGTTCACCGACGTCTCGGGCTACCTCAAGGCGGTCGCCGTGGCGCCGGCCGAGATCGAGGCGGCTTTCGCCGAGGGCATCGGCTTCGACGGCTCGGCGATCGAGGGCTTCGCGCGGGTCTACGAGTCCGACATGCTCGCCAAGCCCGACCCGGCCACCTTCCAGGTGCTGCCGGCCACCCGCGGGCAGGCCAGTGAGACCGCGCGGATGTTCTGCGACATCACGCTGCCCGACGGCTCCCCGGCCTGGGCCGACCCCCGGCACGTGCTGCGCCGGGCGCTGGCCAAGGCCGCCGACATGGGCTTCACCTTCTACACCCACCCCGAGATCGAGTTCTTCCTGCTCAAGGACCTCCCCACCGACGGCAGCACGCCCGAGCCGGCCGACAACGGCGGCTACTTCGACCTGTCCACCCACAACGTGGCGCACGACTTCCGGCGGGAGGCGGTCTTCGCCCTCGAGGCGATGGGCATCTCGGTGGAGTTCAGCCACCACGAGGTGGCGCCCGGCCAGCAGGAGATCGACCTGCGCTACGCCGACGCGCTGTCGATGGCCGACAACATCATGACGCTGCGCCACGTCGTGCGGGAGGTCGCGCTCGCCCAGGGGGTGCACGCCACCTTCATGCCCAAGCCGTTCACCGACCTGGCCGGCTCGGCGATGCACACCCACCTGTCGCTGTTCGAGGGCGACCGGAACGCCTTCCACGACCCGGCCGACCCGATGCGGCTGTCCACGACGGCCAAGCAGTTCATCGCCGGGCTGCTCGTGCACGCCCGGGAGGTCACGGCGGTGACCAACCAGACCGTCAACTCCTACCGCCGCCTGCTGGCCGGCACCGAGGCGCCGACCGCGGCGACGTGGGGCCGGGCCAACCGCTCCGCGCTGGTGCGGCTGCCCGAGTACAAGCCGAACAAGGGCAACTCGGCGCGGGTCGAGGTCCGGTCGCCGGACTCCGCCTGCAACCCCTACCTGACCTTCGCGGTGCTGCTGGCCGCCGGGCTGCGCGGGATCGAGAAGGGCTACGAACTGCCCGCCGAGGCCGAGGACGACGTCTGGTCGCTCACCGACACCGAGCGGCGCGCCGCCGGCTACGAGGACCTGCCGGTCTCCCTGGGCGAGGCCCTCGCCGCGATGCAGGGCAGCGAGCTGGTCGCCGAGACCCTCGGCGAGCACGTGTTCGACTTCTTCCTGCGCAACAAGTGGGAGGAGTTCAACTCCTACCGGAAGAACGTCACCCCCTTCGAGCTGAAGCGCTACCTCCCCGGCCTGTGACGGACGGCCCTCCTGCCCCCACCGCTCGCACGCTCGCGGCGGGCCCCTGCAGGAGGGCCGTTCCAGTCGCTGTCGAGCCGTTCTCGTTACGCTCCGAGCCGTGGCCCGTCTGCTCGTCGTCGTCCCGTTCCACACCGACCCGCCGGCCCGGCTGGGGGAGTGGCTCCGGGAGGCCGGACTGGAGCTCGACGAGCGGCGGCTGTCGGCCGGGGAGCCGCTGCCGGAAGACCTGAGCGGCCACGACGGGCTGGTGGTGCTCGGCGGTCCGCAGTCCTCGCTGGACGCCGAGGACGTGGCCCCGGAGCTGGTCGGCGTCCGCCGCCTGCTCGCCCAGGCGGTCGCCGCCGACGTGCCCACGCTGGCCGTCGGTCTCGGCGCCCAGCTGCTCGCGCAGGTGGGTGGCGGCAGCACCCGGGTCGGGGTGGACGGCCCCGAGGTCGGTGCCACGCTGGTCGCCAAGCGCGACGCCGCCGACGCCGACCGGGTGTTCGGCCCGCTGCCGCTCTCCCCCGACGTCGTCCAGTGGCATCACGACGAGATCGACCGGCTGCCGTCCGGGGCGACCCTGCTGGCCAGCAACCCGGCCTACCCGAACCAGGCCTTCCGGGTCGGCCAGCACGTCTACGGACTGCAGTTCCACCTCGAGACCGACGAGTCGCTGATCCGGGCGTGGGCGCACAGCGACGCCGTCGGGGTGGCCAGCACCGGTCTGGACGTCGCGACCGTCTGCGCCCGCGCCGTCGCCGTGCTCCCCGACCTGGCCGAGGCGTGGGCGCCGTTCGCCGCCCGGTTCGCCGACCTGGTCCGCGCCCGCGCGGGCGCTCCGGCCGTCGGCGGCTGACGTGGCGATCGCACCGGCAGGTCCCGACACCGAGGACGACGACGTCCCCCGCCGCGCCGTCGTCCGGCTCGCCCGTTTCGGGTTCGAGGACGGCGCCCGCGCCGCGCGGCTGCTGTCGGACCCGGCGCTGGGCCTGTGGGACCTCGAGCGCAACGAGCCGGCCGATCCCGAGGCCGCGCCGGTCGTGTCCGCCCTCGCCCGCGCCGGTGATCCCGACCTCGCCGTCTTCTCCCTCCGCCGGCTGGTGGAGGCGCTGGACACCGCAGACCCGGCCGGCGGCTCGGCGGCGCAGCTGCTGGCCCGGCTGCGCGGTTCGGCGGACCTGCGGTCCCGGTTGCTCGCCGTCCTCGGTGCCAGCTCCGGCCTGGCCGACCACCTGGCCGGCCACCCCGGTGACTGGACCGTGCTGGACGCCGACGGGCGCGGGGCGGCCCGGCCCACCCCGCAGGCCCTGGAACGGCAGATGCTGGTCGCGGTGGGCGCCGACCCCGACGACCCGCCGTGGGGTGTCCGGCTGGGCAGCCCCGCGCCGGACGCCTCGCCGGCCCGGGTGCGGGCACTGAAGCTGGCCAACCTGCGCGCGGTGCTCTCGCTGGCCGGCCGGGACCTGGGCGACGGGCTGCAGGCCGACGATGTGGCCGGCGAGCTGGCCGACATCGCCGGCGCCGTGCTGACCGCCGGGCTGGCGCTCGCCGTCGCTGAGCAGCCCGCCGACGCCACGCCCTGCCGGCTGGCCGTCATCGCCATGGGCAAGACCGGCGGGCGCGAGCTCAACTACGTCAGCGACGTCGACGTCGTCTTCGTCGCCGATCCGGTCGAACCCGGGGACGAGGACGCGCCCGCGCTGGCCACCGCCACCCGGGTCGCCGGGGCGCTGATGCGGATCTGCGGGGAGGCCGCGTGGGAGGTCGACGCGGCGCTGCGGCCGGAGGGCAAGGCCGGCAGCCTGGTGCGCACCACCGCCGGGCATCGGGCGTACTACGAGCAGTGGGCCAGCACCTGGGAGTTCCAGGCCCTGCTGAAGATGCGGCCGGTGGCCGGCGACCCGGCGCTGGGCCGGGAGTACGTCGACGCGATCTGGCCGCTGGTGTGGCGGGCGAACGAGCGTCCCGGGTTCGTCGCAGACATCCAGGCGATGCGCCGCCGGGTGGAGCAGAACATCCCCGCGGCGCAGGCCGGGCGGGAGCTGAAGCTGGGCCGCGGCGGGCTGCGCGACGTCGAGTTCAGCGTGCAGCTGCTGCAGCTGGTGCACGGCCGGGTCGACGCGTCGCTGCGGGTCGGCGGCACCATCCCGGCGCTGACCGTGCTCGGGGCCAACGGCTACGTCGGCCGGGAGGACGTGGCCACGCTGGTGGCCTCCTACCGGTTCCTGCGCACGGTGGAGCACCGGCTGCAGCTGCTCCGGATGCGCCGCACCCACCTGCTGCCCACCGACGCCGACCAGCTGCGCTGGCTGGCCCGGT
>JAOPWO010000079.1 GCA_025965635.1 Modestobacter sp.
GGCGGTGCGGCGCACGTGGCCAACGTGGCCCCCGACGTCGCCGACGACCTGGCCACCGGCGTCCGCGGGCTGCCGCACCGGATGGGTGCCGTCCCGTCGGCCGTGGCCGGTGCGCTGCTGCTGGGCGCGGCGACGGTGCTGCTGGTCCTCGGCCCGGCCGGACCACCGGGCGCCGCCGGCTGGGCGGCGGTGGTGCTGGCCGTCCCGGCCGTCGGGGTGGCGGCACTGGCGGGCAGTTCGCGGTGGCGGCGGCTCGCCTTCCCGGCGGTGATGCTGCTGACGGTGCTGGACGTCGCGCTGCTGGTGCTCGGCGGCGGCTCGCTGCGCTGATGGAGGACCCCTCCTGGTCCACGCCGGCCCCCAGCCGCTGCGTCGACGAACAGCCGGCGGAGCCAGCCGGACGTCGCGCCCGGCCGTCGGCGGCGCGCACTCCGGAGCGCGCGGCGGGACGCTGCTCGCGGGCCCTCCCACCCCGCCTCCCAGCGGGCACCCGGGGGTGACCGTTACGCTCCTCCCGACTCAGGCCACCGCCTCCTTCGGTGGCCGGCACGTCCTGGAGGTCGACGCTGTGAACCGCGCACTGCGCGCTGCTGCGATGGGTGTCCTGCTGCTCTCGCCGGTCGCTCTCACCGCCTGCAGCGCCGGCCAGGTCGCCCAGACCGTCGAACAGGAGCGGGACCGGGTCGGCGGGACCGCGAAGGTCGGCGACATCACCATCCGGGAGGCCCGGCTGGCCTACCCGCCGAACGGCGCGCACGCCGCCGGCAGCGACCCGCGCCTGATCGTGGTCATCTCCAACAGCGGTCCGACGGCCGACACCCTGCTGGACATCACCGGGGAGGGCTTCGCCTCCGCCGAGGTGGTGGCCGGAGCGGCGACCCCGCCGGCCGGGGCGACCCCCGGTGCACCGCCGACCGGAGCCCCCACCGGCGCCACCGGGGGGCTCGGCGTCCCCATCCCGGCCGGAAGCAACGTCTTCATCGGTGGCGAGGGCCCCGCGGTCGCGCTGACCGCACTCACCGACGAGCTCACCACCGGTCAGGCTCTCGAGGTCACCATGAGCTTCGAGCGGGCCGGCGACGTCGCGGTCCGGGTGCTGGTCGGCACCCCCACCCGGGAGCTGCCCCGTGGCGAGCCCTTCGACTTCCACCAGGAAGAGGGCGGCGGGGGCACCCAGCTGGGGCACGGTAGCGACGAGTGAGCCGCCTGCCCGGCTCCCGGGCAGGACTGTCGTACCCGCGGGGCACCATCGCCTGGTGTCCCCGTCCGTGAAGTCCACCCGTCCCGCCCACCGCTGCACCGAGTGCGGCTACGCCGCCACCAAGTGGGTCGGCCGCTGTCCCGAGTGCCAGACCTGGGGCAGCGTCGCGGAGGTCGGCGCGGTCAGCTCCCCGCTGCGGGCGGTCGGCGCCGGACCGGTCAGTGCCAAGGCCCGGCCGATCGGCCAGATCGAGCTCGCCGGCGCCCGCGCGGTGCCCACCGGCATCGCCGAGTTCGACCGGGTGCTGGGCGGCGGGCTGGTGCCCGGCGCCGTCCTGCTGGTCGCCGGCGAGCCCGGGGTGGGCAAGTCCACCCTGCTGCTCGAGGTGGCGCACCGGGTCGCTGCGGCCAACGGCCCCACCCTCCTCGTCTCCGGCGAGGAGTCGGCCGCCCAGGTGCGGCTGCGGGCCGAGCGCATCGGCGCGCTGCACGAGGAGCTGTACCTGGCCGCCGAGACCGAGCTCAGCGCCGTCCTGTCGCACATCGACGACGTCAACCCCTCGCTGCTGGTCCTCGACAGCGTGCAGACCGTCCGCTCCCCCGCCGTCGACGGGACCGACGGCGGCGCCACCCAGGTGCGCGCGGTGGCCAGCGCGCTGTCAGCGGTGGCCAAGAGCCGTGGCATGACCACGATCCTGGTCGGCCACGTCACCAAGGACGGCGCGATCGCCGGGCCCCGGGCGCTCGAGCACCTGGTCGACGTGGTGCTGTCCTTCGACGGCGAGCGGCACTCCACCCTGCGCATGGTGCGGGCCACGAAGAACCGCTTCGGCCCGGCCGACGAGATCGGCTGCTTCGAGATCGGCGACACCGGCGTGATCGGCGTCCCCGACCCGTCTCACCTGTTCGTCTCCCGCCGGTCGGCCCCGGTGCCGGGCAGCTGTGTCACGGTCACCATGGAGGGCAGCCGGCCGTTGCTGGCCGAGGTGCAGGCGCTGGTGGCCACGGCCGGCGGTGGTGGCTCGCCACGCCGCGCGGTCAGCGGGCTGGACTCCCAGCGGGTGGCGATGGTGAACGCCGTCGTCGAACGCCGCGGCGGGGTGCGGCTCGCCGACGCCGACGTGTTCGCGGCCTCGGTCGGCGGGGTGCGGATCGTGGAGCCTGCCGCCGACCTCGCCCTGGCCCTGGCCATCGCGTCGGCGGCCAAGGACCGGCCGCTGCCGCAGGGTGTCGTCGCGCTCGGCGAGGTGGGCCTGTCCGGCGAGATCCGCCGGGTGGGCGGCCTGGGCCGGCGGCTGGCCGAGGCGGCCCGCCAGGGCTACACGTCGGCCCTGGTGCCCGAGGACGCCGGTCCGGCCCCGAAGGGCATGCGCCTGGTCGAGGTCGCCGACATCGGGTCGGCGTTCGCCCGGCTGTGGTGAGGGACACCGCCGGTTCCCGGCCCGGCGAGGTGCACGCCTGCACCCGACGTCACCGGTCCCCCGGCACCGCCACGTAGGATCAGCAGCCGTACCGCCCGACCGTCAGGAGCGCTCGTGCCACCCGCCGTGGACCCAGAGGTCGCCCTGCGGGAGCTGCTGGGCCGGATCGCCCCCGGCACCGCCCTCCGCGACGGCCTCGAGCGCATCCTCGCCGGCCGTACCGGCGCCTTGATCGTGCTCGGCTACGACCGGGTGGTCGAGTCGATCTGCACCGGCGGGTTCGCCCTGGACGTGGCCCTGTCGGCAACCCGGCTGCGCGAGCTGGCCAAGATGGACGGCGCGGTCATCGTCTCCTACGACGGCGGTCGGATCGTGCGCGCCGGCGTCCACCTGATGCCCGACCCGACGATCCCCACCGAGGAGTCGGGAACCCGGCACCGCACCGCCGAGCGGGTGGCGCTGCAGACCGACTTCCCGGTGATCTCGGTCAGCCAGTCGATGCACATCATCTCGGTGTACGTGGCCGGGCGGCGGTACACGCTGGAGCACCCCACCACGATCCTGGCCCGCGCCAACCAGGCCCTGGCGGCCCTCGAGCGGTACAAGCTGCGGCTGGACGAGGTGGCCAGCACGCTGTCCGCGCTGGAGATCGAGGACCTGGTCACCGTCCGCGACGCCATGAGCGTCAGCCAGCGGTTGGAGATGGTCCGCCGGATCGCCGACGAGATCGAGGGCTTCGTCGTGGAGCTCGGCACCGACGGCCGCCTGCTCGCCCTGCAGCTGGACGAGATGCTCGCCGGGGTCGAGGAGGACCGCGGGCTGCTGGTCCGCGACTACCTCCCCGGTGGTCGGCGTCCCCGTACCGGCGAGGAGGTGCTGGCCGACCTGCGTGCCCTGACCGCCACGGAGCTGCTCGACCTCTCCGCGGTGTCCCGCTGCTACGGCCTGCCCACCTCTCCCGACGCCCTGGACTCGCCGGTCAGCCCGCGCGGGTACCGGCTGCTGGCCCGCGTGCCGCGGCTGCCCGCCGGCATCATCGACCGGTTGGTGACCCACTTCGGGGGGCTGCAGAAGCTGCTGGCCGCCACCATCGAGGACCTCCTCGCCGTGGAAGGCGTGGGCGAGGCCCGGGCGCGCGGCATCCGCGAGGGCCTGTCCCGGCTCGCCGAGACCTCCATCCTGGACCGCTACAGCTGAAGCGGTCCGCGCCCCGAGGACCTGGCTCCCCGACGGCCCCCTCGCAGGGGCCCGCCGCGGGCTCGTGAGCAGCGGTGCGGGCGAGGGAGGTCCTCACTCACGTCAGGGTGAGCGGGGTGTCGCCGCTGGGCTTGGTGTCCAGCCGGCCGCGCAGCACGTAGTCGCCCCGGGGCAGCGGCGCCCGCTCCCCGGCGCAGTCGTCCTGGCTGGAGAGCCCGCTCCAGACCACGGGGAAGACCACCGCCTCGCCGGGGCCGAGCGTGCGGGTGTCGTTGCTGGCCTCCGGGAAGCAGTCGTTGCTTCCCCACACGCGGTCACCACCGGCGTCGACCAGCACGATCTCCTGCAGGCCCTTGTCGAGGACCCGGACGCACGGCACCGCCGAGACGTTGGTGACCACCAGGTCCAGGGTCGGTTTGCTGCGCGCGTCGACGGACGGGCCGGGTGCGCGCACCTCCACCGCGATCATGTCGTCGCTGCACGGCCCGCCGGGGACCGGCCCGCCCGAGGCGGGCCCGTCGGGTGGCGCCGGGGTCTCCGCGGCCGGCTCGGGGCTCGGGGCCACGGTGGGCACCCGGACCGAGGCCAGCGACGGCACCACCGCCTCCAGGGACGGCCGGGCCACGCTCCGACCGGCGTCGCCGGCGGCCACCGGATCGGCGGCGTCCCGGCCGGTGAGGGCGGCGACCGTCAGCCAGCCCCCGCCGAGCACCGCCAGCACGAGACCGAGCAGCAGGACACGCCGCCGCCAGTAGACGGCGGCGGGCAGCGGGCCGACCGGGTGGAGCACGGACAGGACGCTAACCGTCGGTGCGGCCGGGCGTGGCGCGCCACGCCACGGCGCTCCGGCCGCAGTGGACCCGATCCGTCACATCCGCCGCTCCGCGGCCGGCCGCCGGGCACAGGGCAGACTGGGACCCGATGAGCACTGCCCTCCACCCCGCCCTCCGGCCCGCCCCTGAGCCCGGTCTCGCGCCGGTGGGCGAAGCGATCGTCGACTGGTACGCCGGAGCGGCCCGCGACCTGCCGTGGCGGGAGCCGGGCACCGACCCGTGGGCGGTGCTCGTCAGCGAGGTGATGCTCCAGCAGACCCCGGTCGCCCGGGTGGAGCCACGCTGGCGCGAGTGGATGGCCCAGTGGCCCTCCCCCGCCGCACTCGCCGCCGCCAGCCCGGGCGACGTCATCCGCGCCTGGGGCAAGCTCGGCTACCCCCGCCGGGCACTGCGGCTGCGCGAGGCCGCGGTGGCCATCACCGAGCGGCACGGCGGCGCCGTCCCGGCCGACGTGGGCGCGCTGGAGGCACTCCCGGGCATCGGCACCTACACCGCCCGGGCGGTGGCCTGCTTCGGGCACGGACTGCGCCAGCCCGTGGTGGACACCAACGTGCGACGCGTGGTGGCGCGGCTGGTGCACGGCCGCCTGGAGGCGGCCCCGGCCCGGGCGAGCGACCTGGCCGACATCGACGCGCTGGCGCCCGAGGACGACGACCGGGCCGTGCGCTTCTCCGTCGCCATCATGGAGCTGGGCGCGCTGGTCTGCGTCGCCCGCACGCCCCGGTGCGGGGTCTGCCCGGTCCGCGACCGCTGCGCCTGGCGGCTGGCCGGCTCACCTGCCGCCGGAGGGCCGCCGCGACGGGTGCAGAAGTTCGCCGGCACCGACCGGCAGGTGCGGGGACGCCTGCTGGACGTGCTCCGGGCGGCGACCGGACCGGTCGACCCGGCAGAGCTCGACCAGGTGTGGGCCGACGCCGTCCAGCGGTCGCGCTGCCTGGCCTCGCTGCTGGCCGACGGCCTCCTCGAGCAGACCGCCGACGGGCGGTTCACGCGGCCCGGCTGAGCGGGAGGACCCCACCGCCGCCCCCCGGGACGCAGAAGGGCCGCCGCCCGCTCGATGAGCGGGCGGCGGCCCTGTCTGTCCGCTACTCGGCCGGGGCGGCCGCCGGACCGTTCTCGTCACCCTCGGCGCCGGTCAGGAGGACCGGCGGGGTGTCGGGCAGGTCGATCGGCTTGGCCTCACCGCGGAAGGTGAACGTCGACTTGGTCGGGTCGGCGTCCTCCTCGACGACCACCACGATGATCTGGCCGGCGGCCAGCTCGCCGTAGAGGATCTTCTCCGACAGGGCGTCCTCGATCTCGCGCTGGATGGTCCGCCGGAGCGGACGGGCTCCCAGCACCGGGTCGAACCCGCGGGCGCCCAGCAGCTTCTTCGCCGCCGGGGTGACCTCCAGCGCCATGTCCTTGTTCGCCAGCTGGGTCTCCAGCCGCGCGAGCATGAGGTCCACGATGTGGACGATCTCGTCCTCGGTCAGCTGGTGGAACACGACGATGTCGTCGATCCGGTTGAGGAACTCCGGCCGGAAGTGCTGCTTGAGCTCCTCGTTGACCTTGAGCTTCATCCGCTCGTAGTTGCTGGCGGTGTCGTTCCCGGACTGGAAGCCCAGGCCGACGGCCTTGGAGATGTCCCGCGTCCCGAGGTTCGTGGTCAGGATCAGGATCGTGTTCTTGAAGTCCACCATCCGGCCCTGCCCGTCGGTCAGCCGGCCGTCCTCCAGCACCTGCAGCAGCGTGTTGAAGACATCGGCGTGCGCCTTCTCGATCTCGTCGAAGAGGACCACCGAGAACGGCTTGCGCCGCACCTTCTCGGTCAGCTGGC
>JAOPWO010000101.1 GCA_025965635.1 Modestobacter sp.
AGCGGTGCGACGGGCAGCGTGGCGCTGCGCGGGCGCCTCGACGGCGGCCTCGGCGCGGTCGCTGGCCCAGGCGGCCAGCAGTTCGGCTGCCGTGCGTGAGGTGCCGGCGTCGGTGTCCGACGAGGAGTGCCGTCCCGAGCGCGGGCCCGAGGGTGCCGTCACGGCTGGGTCCCGGCGGAGCGAGGACGACTGTCGAGATAGGTCTGCAGGATGACCACGGCAGCCGCCTGGTCGATCACCGCGCGCTGCCGTCGGCTGTCGATGCCGCCTGCTCGCAGATGGCTGGCTGCGGTCACGGTGGAGAGCCTTTCGTCGACGAGGTGTACCGGGACGTCCCCGATACGGCTGGTCAAAGCGGCAGCGTATGTGCTGGCATCTCGTGCCGACGCGCCCGACGCACCGGACAGGTGCCGCGGCAACCCCACCACCACCTCGACCACCTCGTGTGTCACGACCAGCCCGGCCAGCCGGTCGAGATCACTGCCGTCCTTCGCCCGGCGGAGGGTCTCCAGCGGGCTCGCGAGCATCCCGGTGACATCCGACAGCGCGACCCCGACGCGGACCGTGCCGACGTCCACGCCGAGCCGGCGGCCGGGCAGCCAGCCGCGGTCCCGCTGCTCGTCACCGGTCATGGTGGCCGCTCCCATCGCCCGGCGCATGCGGACCGGTCACGCGGTGGCTGCTCCGATCGTCTGCTCGACGGCCGCGAGGGCGGCCGGGATGCCGGCCGGGTCGGTGCCCCCGCCCTGCGCGACGTCGGGCTTGCCGCCGCCGCGACCACCGACCGGACCCGCCGCGGCCTTCAGCAGGGCGCTGGCCGACACCCCGCGCTGCTGGGCGGCCGGGTTGACCGCGGCCACCAGCGCCACCTTCCCGTCGGTGGCCGAGGCGAGCAGGACGGCCGCAGGCCGTTCCCCCAGCCGGTTGCGCACGTCCAGCGCCAGGCCGCGCAGGTCGCCACCGGTCAGCCCCTCCGGCGAGCCGGTCACGACCGCGACCCCTCCGACGTCGCGGGCACCGGCGGCCAGGTCGCCGGCCGCGGCGAGGGTCTGCTGGGCGCGCAGCGCGGCCAGCTCACGGTCGGCGTCGCGCAGCCGTTCGAGCATGCCGCTGACCCGGTCGACGATCCCGTCCTGCGGGGTCTTGAGCAGGTCGGCGAGCTGCCGGACCAGGTCGCGCTCGCGGGCGAGGTAGCGGAAGCCCTCCAGGCCGACCGACGCCTCGACGCGCCGGGCACCGGCGCCCACCGAGCTCTCCCCGGTCAGCGCCAGGGTGCCGATCTGGGCGCTGCCCCGCACGTGGGTGCCACCGCACAGCTCGCGTGACCACTCCCCGCCGATCTCCACCACCCGCACCTGCTCGCCGTAGGTCTCGCCGAACAGCGCGAGCGCGCCGAAGTCCCGGGCCTCGGGCAGCGTCATGTACAGCGCCCGCACCCCGTGGTCGGCGCGCACGGCCGCATTGGCGACGTCCTCGATGTCGGTGCGCTGCTGCGGCGTCAGTGCCCCCTGCCACGCGAAGTCCAACCGCAGGTACCCGGGCCGGTTGTACGACCCGGACTGCAGCGCCTGGGGGCCGAGCACCCGTCGCAGCGCGGCGTGCACGACGTGCGTGCCGGAGTGCGCCTGGCACGCCGACAGCCGCCACTCGGGGTCGACCTCGGCGGTCAGCTCGGAGCCGGTGCGCAGCTCGCCGTCGAGCACCCGCACCTGGTGCACCACCAGGCCCTTGACCGGCCGCTGGACGTCGATGACCTCGGCCCGGCCGCCGTCCCAGCGGAGTTCACCGGCGTCAGCGACCTGGCCGCCGGACTCGGCGTAGAACGGCGTCCGGTCGAGGACCACCCGGGTGACATGGCCGGGTCCGGCGACCGGGTCGCCGGACCCGTCGGACCCCTCGGACTCGTCGACCACGCCGAGCACCCGGGAGTCGGTGCGCAGGGTGTCGTAGGCACGCCAGTCGGTCGGGCCGTGCTCGGCCAGCAGCCGCCGGTAGGCCAGCACGTCGACCGCGCCGGTGCGCTTGGCCCGGGCGTCGGCCCGCGCCCGTTCCCGCTGCTCCCGCATGAGCTCGCGGAAGCCCTGCTCGTCGACGCTGACGCCCTGCTCGGCGGCCATCTCGAGGGTGACGTCGATCGGGAAGCCGTAGGTGTCGTGCAGCGAGAACGCCTGGGTGCCCGACAGTGCCGGCGTCCCGGCGGCCTTGGCCTGGGCGACCGCGGTGTCGAACAGCGCCGTCCCGGCGGTGAGGGTGCGCCGGAACGCCTCCTCCTCGGCGTAGGCGATGCCCGAGATCCGGGCGAAGTCGGTGGCCAGCTCCGGGTAGCTGCCGCTCATCGCGTCCCGGGAGACCGGCAGCAGCTCCGGCAGCGTGGCCTCCTCGACCCCCAGCAGCTTCATCGACCGGACCGCCCGGCGCAGCAGCCGGCGCAGGATGTACCCGCCGCCCTCGTTGCCCGGGGTGACGCCGTCACCGATGAGCATGAGGCCGCTGCGCACGTGGTCGGCGACGACCCGCAGCCGGACGTCCGACTCGTGGTCGGCCCCGTAGCGGACGCCGGCGAGCTCGGCCGCCCGGCGCAGCACCGGCGCCACCTCGTCGATCTCGTACATGTTGTCGACGCCCTGCAGCAGGAAGGCCACCCGCTCCAGGCCCATGCCGGTGTCGATGTTCTTCTTCGGCAGCTCACCGAGGATGGGGAACTCCTTGCCCTCCCCCGGTCCCCGCTCGTACTGCATGAACACGAGGTTCCAGATCTCCAGGTACCGGTCGCCGGCGGGATCGGCCTCCGGGCCGCCACCGGGGCCGTACTCCGGCCCCCGGTCGTAGTGGATCTCCGAGCACGGCCCGGCCGGGCCGGGCGCACCGGTGGACCAGTAGTTGTCGTCCTTGCCGCGGCGCTGGATGCGCTCCACCGGGACACCCGCGATCCGGTGCCAGGCCTCGAACGCCTCGTCGTCGTCGAGGTAGACGGTGGGCCAGATGCGCTCGGGGTCGAGCCCCAGGCCGCCGTCCTCGGTCCGGCCGGTGACCAGCTCCCAGGCGAACTGGATGGCCTCGGCCTTGAAGTAGTCGCCGAAGGAGAAGTTGCCGTTCATCTGGAAGAACGTGCCGTGCCGGGTCGTCTTGCCGACCTCCTCGATGTCGAGGGTGCGCACGCACTTCTG
>JAOPWO010000135.1 GCA_025965635.1 Modestobacter sp.
GGCCGCCGCCCCGGAGGTCCCCGGCCGGCCGCTGGCGCGCGACCCGGTGGCGTGGGGGCTGCTCCTCGCCTTCGCCGGCCAGGCCTTCAGCTACTACGGTCTCACCGCCTGGCTGCCCAGCCTGCTCGCCGACGAGCAGGGCCTCAGCCGGGCCGCGGCGGGCGTCAGCTCGTCGCTGTTCCAGCTGCTCGCGATCGTCGGGGCCTTCGCCGTCCCGGCGCTGGTGGCCTGGTGGCGGCGGCCGTCGCTGGTGCTGCTGGCGATCACCGCCGCCTGGGCCACCCTGCCGCTCGGGCTGCTCCTCGCACCGTCGCTGTGGCCGCTGTGGTGCTGCCTGGCCGGGGCGGCGCAGGGCGGCGGGATCACGGTCATCTTCATCGCGGTCGTGCGCCGCTCCCGCGGCCTGACGGCGAACCGGCGGATGTCGGCGATGGTGCAGGGCGGCGGGTACACCGTGGCCGCGACCGGCCCGCTGGTGATCGGTGCGGTGCACGACGCCTCGGGGGGTTGGACCGTCCCGCTGCTGGTCATCCTCGGAGCGGTGACGGTGATGGCCGTCGCCGGCGCCCCGGCCGCGGGGGGCCGGCGCGACGGAGGCACCACGGACGTCCGCGAGCCCGCCCGGGCTCCGTCGGGAGGGGATCGGCGTGGGTGAGGTGGTGGTCGTCCGGCACGGGCAGACCGAGTGGAGCCGGAGCGGCCAGCACACCGGCCGGACCGATCTGCCGCTGCTCCCGGCCGGTGAGGACGACGCGCGCCGGCTGCGGCCGGTGCTGGCCGACCGGCACGTCGACCACGCCTTCGTCAGCCCGCTGGTCCGGGCCCGCCGGACCGCCGAGCTGGCCGGGCTGTTCGACGACGGGGTGCAGACGGTGCTCGAGCCGGACCTGGTCGAGGTCGACTACGGCGGCTACGAGGGGCTGACGACGCCGGAGATCCGCGCCCGGGTACACGGCCGGTGGTCGCTGTGGGCCGACGGCACGGTGCCCGGCGAGACGCCCGGTGAGACGCTCGCCCAGGTCGCCGAGCGGGTCGACCTCGTGCTGGGCCGGGTGCGGCCGCTGCTGGCCGACGGCGACGTCGCCCTCGTCGCCCACGGGCACGTGCTGCGGATCCTCACCGCCCGCTGGCTGGGCCTGGCGCCGGAGGCCGGCGCGCTGTTCCCGCTGGCGACGGGGCGGTACGGGGTGCTGGGCACCGAGCACGACCGGCCGGCGCTGACCGGCTGGAACACGAGGTGAGGGCCCCCTGCCGCCCACCGCTCGTGGCCCTCCTGCAGGGCCCCGCCGCGAGCCTGCGAGTGGTGGGGAGCAGGGAGGCCCTTCCGCTAGACGTGCAGGAGCTCCGGCTCCGTCTCGGGCTCCGGGCGTACCGGGCGGCCGAAGAACCAGCCCTGCCCGAGGTCGGCGCCCAGCTCCCGCACCTCGTCGGCGACCCGCTCGGACTCGACCCCCTCGGCGACCACGGTGGCGCCCAGCCCGTGCGCCAGCTCGATCAGTGCGCCGGCCACGGCGCGGGGGCCGGGGTCGGCCAGTCGGACGACCAGCTCCTTGCCCAGCTTCACCACGTCGGGCCGGACGGCGGAGATGAGCGCGAGGCCCGACCAGCCGGCGCCGGCGTCGTCCAGCGCCACCCGCCAGCCCAGCGACCGGTGGTGGTCCAGCACCGCCATCAGGTGTCCCCGGTCGGTGGTCGCCTGGGACTCGACGACCTCGAAGACCAGCTGCGCAGCTGACAGCCCGCTGTCGTGCACGGCGCGCTCGGTGCCGGCCAGGCAGACCTGCGGTCGGTGGACGGCGGCCGGGTTGCTCTTGACGTAGAGGTCGGCGGCGCCCAGCCACCCGCCGGCGCCACGGATGGCCGCTTCCCGGGCGATCCGGTCGAGCCGGTCGAGCCACCCGGCGGACTCGGCGAGGAAGAACAGGTCGCCCCCACCGACCTCGCGGCCGTGGGCTCGCCCCCGCAGCAGCGCCTCGTGGGCGACCACCGTCCCGTCGGCCAGGGAGACCATCGGTTGGTAGACCGGCCACAGCTCGGCGTCGGCGAGCACCCGGACCTCCACGGTCACCCCGCGGCGGGCCAGTTCCACGGCGAGGGTCGGCGCGCTGAGCAGCCGGGTGGCCAGCGCGACCTCGTTCTCGGGCGGATCGGCCACGACCCGTACCGCCCCGGTCTCGGCGACGGTGAGGTCCCGGGCGAGGCGGGTGAGCAGCCGGTCCATCCGCCGTCCGTCGCCCTCGTGCTCGACGACCTCCAGCAGTCCGGGGTCGCTGTAGACGTCGAGCCCGACCGTCGCCGCCGTCCGCGCGATGACCGGCAGCACGTGTTCCAGGGGGCTGCTCAGCAGCAGCCGGGTAGCCCGGTCAGGGGTCGCCCAGGAGGGACGGACGACGTCGTCGGTTCCGCTCACCGGTGCAGGATGACCGCCGGATCCCGCCTGCCGGTGCAGGACGCGCCCGTGCCACCGGGGTGAGCCGCGACGGCACGACCCGCCATCGAAGATCATCGATGCCTAGAGTGTGAGGTGTGCCTGGCCTTGCGGTGCCTGCGAACGGGCGTCCCCGCCGTGGTGGGCGTCCTCGGGACCCCTCCCGGGACGGAGCCATCCGCTCGGCGATCCTGCGGGTCCTCGCCCGCGAGGGGTACGCCGCGCTGACCATGGACGCGGTCGCCGCCGAGGCCGGAGTGGGCAAGGCGACCATCTACCGTCGCTGGCGGACCAAGTCCGAGCTGGTCGCCGACGCCGTCCTCGCGCTCGCCGACCAGGTCACCGTGCTGCCGGACCACGGATCGCTGGAGGCCGACCTGCGGGCGCTGATGCGCTGGCTGGTCGTGAGCGTGAACGGTCCGCTCGGCGCGGCCATCCGCTCGCTGCTCTCGGCCATGGCCCACGATCCGCAGCTGAAGGCCGCCTTCCACGGCGGCCCGATGGAGCACTGGCACGCCACGGTCCACCAGGTGTGGACCCGCGCCGAGGCCCGTGGCGAGGTGCGCCCCGGCCTGGCCGGCACCGCCGTGGCGGCCACGGCGTCGGCGTCGATCCTGCAGCGCTGGCTGTTCGGGGTCGACCCGGTCGACCATGCGTTCGCCGACGAGGTGCTCGTCGACGTCGTCCTGCCACTGGTCGCCTTCACCTGTCCCACGCGGCCCTGATCTGCACCGCGCTCAGGCCTCCGCGCTGGACCGGAACCGGCGCAGCCGCAGGCTGTTGGTGACCACCAGCACCGACGACGCGGCCATCGCCAGCCCGGCGAGCACCGGGTCGAGGAAGCCCAGCGCCGCGAGCGGGATCAGCGCCACGTTGTAGGCGAACGCCCAGAACAGGTTGCCCTTGATCACCGCGAGGGTGCGGCGGGACAGCCGGACGGCGTCGACGGCGGCGTCGAGGTCGGAGCGCACCAGCGTGAGGTCGCTGGCCTCGATGGCCACGTCGGTGCCGGTGCCCATCGCCAGGCCGAGGTCGGCCTGGGCGAGCGCGGCGGCGTCGTTGACGCCGTCACCCACCATCGCGACGACCCGGCCCTCGGCCTGCAGCCGGCGGACGACGTCCACCTTGCCCGCGGGCAGGACGCCGGCCACGACCTCGCCGCGGGCGGGGTCCAGCCCGACCGCGCGGGCGACCGCGGCGGCGGCGCCCGGGTTGTCCCCGGTGACCAGCACCGGGGCGAGCCCGAGCCCCCGCAGCCGGGTGATGGCGCCGGCGCTGCTGGGCTTGACCGTGTCGGCGACGACGACCACGCCGCGCACCTCGCCGTCCCAGGCCACCGGGAC
>JAOPWO010000151.1 GCA_025965635.1 Modestobacter sp.
TCAGGCCCGCACGCGGCGGTTGCTCGGGTCGAAGGCGTCGCGGATGCCGTCACCGATCAGGTTGATCGACAGCACGATGATCAGCAGTGCGATGCCCGGGAAGTAGAAGAGCCAGGGCCGGGTGCTGGCGGCCTGCACGCCGTCGGAGACCAGGCGGCCCAGCGAGGTCTGGTTGGCGCCGTTGACCCCGAACCCGAGGAAGGTCAGCGCCGCTTCGAGGGTGATCGCGGTGGCGGCGGCCAGCGTCGTCCAGACGATCAGCGAGCCCAGCGTGTTCGGGATGAGGTGCTTGGCGATGATCCGGCTGCTGGACGCGCCCATGGCGTGCGCGGCCTCGACGTACTCCTTCTCGCGCAGTGAGAGGAACTGGCTGCGCACGATGCGCGCGAGGTCCAGCCAGCCGAACAAGCCGAGGATGATGCCGACACCCAGCGGCGTCCGGGAGCCGGGGAAGTTGCTGGCCACGACGATCAGGACGACCAGCAGCGGCACGGTGAGGACCAGGTCGACGAAGCGCATCAGCACCGCGTCGACCCACCGGCCGAAGTAGCCGGCCAGGGCGCCCACCAGCACGCCGAGCGGGAAGGCGATGACGACGAAGAGCAGCACGATGAACAAGGAGCGCTGCACCCCGATCATCAGTCCGGCCATCAGGTCGCGGCCGATCTCGTCGCTGCCGAGGGGGTAGCCGGCCGTGCCCGGGGTGACCGACTGCGCGTTGACGTTCTGGGTGGCGTACTCGGTGCCGTAGACGAGCGGACCGACGAAGCCGAACAGCAGCATCAGCACGAGGATGACCAGGCCGGTCATCCCGATCCTGTTGCGCAGGAACCGGCGGGCGATCTGCTGGCGCTGGCTGCGGGCCTGGACGGTGAACTCGCGTTCGACGCCGCCGCCGGCCTGGGGCGTGCCCGGGACCGCCGGCAGCACGCCGCCGGCGCTGTCGGACGCGGCCTGGGTGGTGGCCATGGTGAGGGTCCTCTCTGGCTCTGGCAGCTGTCCGGCGGCGGGTCAGGCCAGCCGGATGCGCGGGTCGAGGACCGCGTACAGGAGGTCGGCCATCAGGTTGAACAGGACGACGAAGACGGCGCTGACCAGCAGCCAGCCGAGGACGACGTTGATGTCGTTCTCGCCGATCCCGTTGGACAGCAGGTACTCGCCCATGCCGTGCCACACGAAGACGGTCTCGGTGATCACCGCGCCGCCGAACAGCGTGCCGATGCCCAGCGCGACGACCGTGGTGAGCGGGATCAGCGCGTTCCGCAGACCGTGCCGGACCACGGTCCGCCGGTAGGTGAGCCCCTTCGCGCGGGCCAGCCGCATGTAGTCCGACCCGAGCACGTCGAGCATCGCCGACCGTTGGAAGCGGCTCCAGGCGGCGAAGGACAGCAGCGCCAGGCTGACCGTGGGCAGCACCAGGTGCCCCAGCCGGTCCGACCAGAGCTCCCATCCGGAGGCGTACAGCGACAGGCCCGGGGTCTCCTCCCCGATGGTGAAGAGCACCTGGGCCCCGAACAGGTCGTTGACCCCGCCGGCGACGAACTCCTTGAGCAGCGCCGCGAACCAGAAGGTGGGCAGCGCGATCAGGACGTAGACCAGGAAGGTGAAGAGGTAGTCCGAGGGCCGGTGCTGACGGACGGCGCCGATCACGCCCACCACGATGGCCAGGATGACCGCGATGACCACCGCCGCCACGATCATCCGGCCGGTGACGAGGATCCGGCCGAAGAGCTGATCGGCCACCGGCGTGCCGTTGATGGTCTCCCCGAAGTCACCGGTCACCGCACCGGACAGCCAATGCCAGTAGCGGAGGAAGAAGTTGTCGTTCAGACCCAGCTGCTCCCGCAGGTTGGTGAAGAACGACTCCGGTGGGCGCGGGTTCAGGTTGTAGTACTTCGCCAGCGGATCGAAGGACGCGGCGCACAGCGTGAACACCAGGAAGGAGCTCACCAGCAGGACGAGGACCGACGCGAGGATCCGCCGGACCGCGAAGAAGAACATGGGCTGACCTTACGCCGGGATCGGACGCCGTCCGGGGTGAACGGCCTGTTCAGCGGGCCACACCGGCCCGGACGCAGACCGGCCCCCGGGAGGATCTCCAGGGGGCCGGGCGCCCGCGCCGCGCCACCCGGGGGCGGCGCCGGCACGGCCGGTGGTGCGGCGGCGCTCAGGACCGGTCGGTCCCGCGGGCCGCGAGGGTCACTCGACGGTCCAGGTGGAGGCGTTCCACAGCGGACCGGCCTGGGTGGGGTTGTCCACCACGCCGTCGATGTTGCTGCTGTACGCGATGAAGGTCGGCTTCTGGTACAGCGGCAGCGTCGGCATCAGGTCCCACAGCAGGACGTCGATCTGGTTGGTGATCTCCACCTGCCGCTCGCGCTCCGTGGTGCGGATCAGCTCGGCGAACAGCGCGTCGATCTCCGGCGTCCCCACCCGGGCGTAGTTCTGCCCGACCGCGTCACCCTGCGGCGACTGGTAGATCGGCGGCTGCGCGGAGACGAACGGGTTGCCGACCCAGGCGAAGACGGCGGCCTGGAACCCGCCGGCGATGAGGCTGGTCGGCTTGTCCGGGCCGTTGAAGATGTCGGTGTTGGCGTTGAACGTGCCCTCGATCCCGGCGGCCTTGAGCTGCGGGATCATCACCTCGATCGTCGTCTGCCGCAGCGGGTTGTTCGCCGTGGTGTCGATCTGGATGGCCAGCCGGCCACGCTGCGGGTGGGTGAACACGCCGTCCTGGCCGAGGGTGTAGCCGGACTGCTGCAGCAACTGCTTGGCCTGCTCCGGGTTGGCCGCGTTGTACTCCGCCGGGGCGTTGTCCTCGTACTCCGGCTGGTTGGTCTTCCAGATGTGGTTGTTCAGCACCTCGGCATCGGAGGAGAACTGGCCGACGGTCTGGTCGACGACCTGCTGCCGGTCCAGGGCCAGCGCGAAGGCCTTGCGCACGTTGACGTCGGCCAGGTGCGGGTCCTGGCTGTTGAAGTCCAGGTGCTCGAACGACAGCCCGAAGCTGATCTCGCTCTCCACGTTCGGGGCGAGGTCGGCGACCTGGTCCACCAGGTCGAGCTGGGGCTGCGGGTAGATCATGTTCAGCTCGCCGCGGGACAGGCCCTGGACCGCCGTCGTCGGGTCGTTGCCGATGTTCTGGAAGACCAGGCGCGCCACCTTCGGCTTCTCACCCCAGAAGTTCTCGTTGGGGGTGAGGACGGCGATCTGGCCGCCGACGTCGATGTTCTCCTTCTTCAGCTGCCACGGGCCGCCGGAGATGTCGGAGGGGATCCCGTCCGCGATCGGCCAGCCGGCCGCCACCTTGGCGCACAGCTCCTCCTGCGTGGGGGCGTCCACGACGTGGGCCGGGAAGAGCGGGCTGTTGTTGCCGGTGAACGAGGCCTGCCAGTCGGCGAAGGGCGGCGAGTAGGTGACGGTGACCGTCTTGCCCTCGTCGGTTCCTTCGACGGCCGTGATCTGCTCGTAGCCGCTGGTGCTCAGCAGCTCGGGGCAGCCGCCGTTGGCCGGGTCGCTGGAGCGCTGCATGCGCCAGGCGACGTCGAAGTCGTCGGCGGTGATCGGCTCGCCGTCGCTCCACACCGCGTCCGGGTTCAGCTTGTAGGTGACGGTCTGGGTGTCACCGGTGACCTCGGAGACCGGCTCCTCGGTGAGCAGTTCCTCGTTCCACTTGACCGTGAAGTCCGGCTGGACCTCGAAGGTCTGCGGGAACAGCTGCGCCTCGATGTTGGCGGTGGAGGTGGCGTTGCCGGCGGAGATCAGCGGGAAGAGGTTCTCCGGGAAGTCGGTGGACTCGCCGAAGACGACCTGGCCGGAACCGCCCGACTCGCTGCCCCCGCCCCCGCCGTCGTCGCTGCCACCGCACGCGCTCAGGGTCATGGCGCCGGCGACGCCGGCGGCCAGGACCGCCGCGCTGCGCTTGCTCAACTTCACGTTCGGTTGCCTCCTCGACCCGCGATGCGGGGGGATGTTCAGGTCGACCGATCCAGGAGCGGCCGGATGAGCCGGGACGGACTGCTCACAGTCTGTCGTACTCCCGTCGCACCCCGTTCCACCGGTGGCCGACACTGGACAGTAGGCAGGGCCGGAGAAGGCCGTCCACGACCGTTGTCCATTTGTGACCCGGGGTGGCGGGCCTGGCCGCAGCGACCACGAGGAGCACGAGCCGGGGGGCTCGTTCCGGGCCGGGGACGTCCGGGTCCGGCGGGTCCCGGCCGGAAGCGTTCCGATCCCCCTCCGTCCGCCGCGACCGGCGGCCCGGATGCACCCCTGACCTGCCCGGATCCCGGGCGGGTGTGGGAAGGCCGCCGCCGGGTACCCATCCTCTCGACCTGATCCCGCACCGAGGAGGACCCATGAGCGGCATCGACAAGATGAAGAACAAGGCCGAGGAGCTGGCCGGTCAGGGCAAGCAGGCCGCCGGCAAGGCGACCAACGACCGGGACCTGCAGGCGGAGGGCCAGGCCGACCAGGCGTCGGGCAACCTCAAGCAGGCCGGCGAGAAGGTCAAGGACGTCTTCAAGTGACCTGCTGCCTCTCCTGAGGCACCGGCGGCGATCGCGCCGCCCACCACAGAGCGCCGTCCCCGCCCCACCGGGACGGCGCTCTGCGGCGTCGACCCCCTCGGGGCGTTCTGTACCGACAGCGCGGAGGCGGTCGGGCGTCGGGCGGCGAGGCCGGCCTGGGTCCGCCGCACCACGGCATCCAGGTCCGCCTGGTCGGCGGAGCCCAGCCGGATCACGCGCCCGGACGCGAGATGCCGTCGTCCACAGGCCGGGACCCACCCCGGGCCTTCTGCACGGCAGGCCCGGGGTGGGGTCAGCGGCGGGCGAGGAGGGTGCGGACCGCGGGGAGCAGCGGACGGTCGGCGGGGATCCAGTCCAGGCCCTCGAGGGCGTCGCCGGGCAACCACCGCAGGTCGCTGTGCTCGTGCGCGACCAGCTCCCCCGCGACCACCCGGCACCACCACACCCGCAGGGTCGACGCGCCCGGGATGCCCCCGGCGACGGAGCCGTCGAGCGGGACCTCCCCCAGGAAGGCCTGCGGCGCGACGACGACGCCGAGCTCCTCGCGACACTCCCGGACCAACGCGGTCAGGTCGTCCTCCCCGCGCTCGACCTTCCCGCCGGGGAACTCCCACAGCCCCGCCAGCGGGCCGGACCCGCGCCGGGCGACCAGCACCCGGCGGCGGTCGTCGACCACCGCCGCACCGACCACCTGGGTCACCGTCAGCGCACGCAGCTCGGCGGCCGCCGCGTAGGCGTCCAGGTGAGCCTGCATCGACCGCAGCAGGCGGCGCCGCAGCACGGCGTCAGCCGGCCCCGCCAGCAGCCTGGACCGGCCGGTGGACCATTCGACCTGCTCGACGACGAGCGTCCCGGCCCCGGTGGCCGCGAACGTGCGGGCGTGCGTCAGGTGCCCGGCGCCCGGATCCGCCGAGTACACGTCGCGGTAGGGGCGCTGCGACTCGACCTCGTGCAACGGGTACGGCCAGGGCCGGCCCAGTGACCGCGCGACGTCGAAGGCGACCGTCAACGGCGCCTCGACCAGAGTGGTGAACCGCAGCTGGGACACCGCGGCAGGATCCCAGACACGGCAGGATGGGCCGCGTGCGCATCTCCGCCCGAGTCGACTACGCCGTCCGCGCGGCCATCGAGCTGGCCGCCGTGGCTCCGGACGCCCTGACCTGTGACCGCATCGCCCAGGCGCAGGGCATCCCCTCGCGGTTCCTGCAGGTGATCCTGGGAGACCTCCAGCACGCCCGGCTGGTCACCAGCCAGCGCGGCCGCGAGGGCGGGTACCGGCTCGCGCTGCCGCCTGAGCAGGTCTCGATCGCCCGGGTGATGCGCATCGAGCAGGGTTTCCTCGCCGAGGTGCACGGGCAGCGTCCGGAGGACGTCGCCTACCCGGGGCCCGCGGCGACCCTGGCCAGCGTCTGGGTGGCCGCCCGGGAGAGCTACCGGCAGGTACTGGAACGGGTCACCCTCGCCGATGTCGTCGGCGGCACCCTGCCGGCCAACGTGGCCGAACTCGTGGAGCTGGAGAGCGCCTGGCGCTCCTTCGGCGCCACCGACGCCCCGCAGGACGGCGCCGCCACCACCCGGGCGCCCGCCTGACCGGCACCGCCCAGGGGGCACGGGCTCTTCTGGGCGCGGTGTGGGATGATGTGGGTGTGACTGACTGCGGCTCGCTCCTCGTGGAGCGGCTGCATGTCGATCTGGCGCGGGTCTCCAGCGCCGCGTGTTGCTCCGCGCGCTGACCCGGATCGCCGCCCGCAGCCACCGCTGCACCCCCATCGGCAGCACCCGGCAGCTCGCCCGTGTGGGCGCGCGTGCCGGCGCAGAGGAGAAGTACTGACGTGTCCTCCCCCACCCGCACCAGCAACCGCCCCGTCCGCGGGCAGGGCCAGTGGGCGCTCGGTTACCGCGAGCCGCTGAACCCCAACGAGCGGATGAAGAAGGACTCCGACGGGCTCGACGTCCGCCAGCGGGTCCTGGACATCTACGCGCACACCGGCTTCGGCGGGATCGACCCCGGTGACCTGCGGGGGCGGATGCGCTGGATGGGCCTCTACACCCAGCGCGCCCAGGGCATCCCCGGCGGCAAGACCGCCGTGCTGGAGGCCGAGGAGCTCGAGGACTCCTACTTCATGATGCGGGCCCGGATCGACGGCGGGCAGCTGACCAGCGAGGCGCTCCGGGTGCTCGGTGGGATCAGCACCGAGTTCGGCCGGGACGTCGCCGACGTCACCGACCGGCAGAACGTCCAGTACCACTGGATCCGCATCGAGGACGTGCCGGAGATCTGGCGGCGGCTGGAGTCGGTCGGCCTGAGCACGATGGAGGCCTGCGGCGACGTGCCGCGCGTGATGCTCGGCTGCCCGCTCGCCGGGGTCCTGGAGGACGAGGTCCTCGACGCCACCGACGTCATCGCCGACACCGTCGCGAAGTACGTCGGCAACCCCGAGTTCAGCAACCTGCCCCGCAAGTGGAAGACGTCGATGTCCGGCTGCGTCGACCACTGCACCGAGCCGGAGATCGATGACATCGCGTTCGTCGGCGTGGTCAACGAGGCCGGCGAGGCCGGCTACGACCTGTGGGTCGGCGGCGGGTTGTCGACCAACCCGATGTTCGCCAAGCGGATCGGCGTGTTCGTCCACCCCGACCAGGTGACCGACGTCTGGGCGGGCTGCACCTCGATCTTCCGCGACTACGGCTACCGCCGGTCGCGCAACCACGCGCGGATCAAGTTCCTGATGGCCGACTGGGGCCCGGAGAAGTTCCGCCAGGTGCTGCAGGACGAGTACCTGCACGCCGAGCTGCCCGACGGCCCGGCGCCGGCGCCGGCCCAGCACGACCAGCGCGACCACGTGGGCGTCAGCAGGCAGAAGGACGGCGCCAACGCCGTGGGCTTCGCGCTGCGCACCGGGCGGATCAGCGGCAGCCTGCTCACCCGGATCGCCGACCTCGCGGAGGAGTACGGCACGCAGGGCGGCCGGATCCGGACGACGACGCAGCAGAAGCTCGTCATCCTGGACGTCCCCGACGAGCGGGTCGAGGACCTGATCGGTGCGCTGGCCGAGCACGACCTGCTGGTGCGCCCGAGCGCCTTCCGCCGCGGCACCATGGCCTGCACCGGGCTCGAGTTCTGCAAGCTGGCCATCGTCGAGACCAAGCAGCACGCGCAGGACCTGTACAGCGAGCTCGAGAAGCGGCTGCCCGACTTCGACGAGCCGATCGGGATCAACGTCAACGGCTGCCCGAACAGCTGTGCCCGGTTCCAGACCGCCGACATCGGCTTCAAGGGCATGATCGTGCGCAACGCGGCCGGGGAGAGCGTCGAGGGCTTCCAGGTCCACCTGGGCGGCCACCTCGGCGTGGAGGCCAGCTTCGGCCGCAAGTTCCGCGGGCACAAGATCACCAAGGAGGAGACCGCGGACTACTGCGAGCGGGTCCTCCGCGGCTACCTCGAGCGTCGTCAGCCGGGCGAGCGGTTCGCCGCCTACGTCGTCCGGGCCGACGAGGCCTGGCTGGTCTGAGCCGGCCATGACGCAAGCCACGTCCGGAAGAACGCGCCAGCTGCCTCCGTTCCACTGCCCGTACTGCGGGGAGGAGGACCTCACCCCGCACGGTGAGGACGACGGGGGCTGGCGCTGCGGCGCCTGCCTGCGCACGTTCATCGTCCGACTGACCGGAACAGGGGTGACCCGCTCGTGACAACCGCTGTCGTCCGGCCGACCCCGGAGCTCGCCGCCGAGGCCGACGCCCGGTTCGCGGGCATCGCGGACCCGGTGGAGCAGGCCCTGGCCGTCCTGGCGTGGGCCGGGGACACGTTCGGCGACGACTTCGCGATCACGTCGTCGATGGCCGACGGACTGCTGGCCCACCTGGCCAGCACCGCTGTGCCCGGCGTCCGGGTGGTGTTCCTGGACACCGGCTACCACTTCGCCGAGACCATCGGTACCCGCGACTGGATCTCCAGCGTCCTGCCCATCACGCTGGTCAACGTCCAGCCGCCGATGACGGTGGCCGAGCAGGACCTGGCACACGGCGAGAAGCTCTACGAGCGCGACCCCGACCTGTGCTGCT
>JAOPWO010000153.1 GCA_025965635.1 Modestobacter sp.
CCGGGCTGGCCGCCGTCCACGACCTGACACCGTCGGCACCGGTGCACCTCGCCGGCCCCGACGGGACGCTGCGCACCACCGCCGTCGCCACCGCCTGACGCCCCGCCATCCGGGCTCCCGGTGCCGAGGGCCCGCGGGGTCTCCCGGGCTCGAGCACGGTGCCTCGTCGGGCTCACGCCCGGAGGGGGTGGTCCAGGGCGTCGGCGAAGGCGGCCGGGTCGCGCACCCAGCCGGTGAACGCCTGCTCGTCGAGCGCGTCGCTGCCCAGGTGCCGGACGCTGACCCGGTGCCGGCCCGGCCACCAGCCGCCGCGGCGCTTGGCCCGTGGCCAGTCGGCCGGCGGCGGGCCGGCGACGACGTCGGTCACCAGCACCCGCGGGACGACGGCGAAGGACGACGTCTGGCGCAGCCCGGCGATGTCGGTGGAGACACCGTGGTCGGAGACGGTGAACCGGCCGGTGGACCCGGCCAGCACCAGCGCGGCCAGGGCCAGCGCCAGCGGCAGCTCGGCGGTCACGGCGGCCGCGCCGTCCAGCCAGGCCAGGAAGCCGAGCCAGGCGGCGACGGCGAGCAGGGTGAGCCCGACGACCAGTGGACTGGCCGCGTTGTACTGCCAGTACCGCAGCGGCGGCGGGACGACGGTCACCGACTTCCTCGGGCCGCGCGCGGCGAGGAACCCGTAGCTGGTCACCTGGCTGATGTGCCGTTCCCGGTCGCGGGCCGCGCGGACGACGAGCGGCTCACCTTGGTCACGTCGGGAGCGGGGAGGCATGGCGACCATGATCCCAGGCGGCCCTGTCGCACCGGGATGGGAGACTCAGGATCGTGAGCAGCCCCGAGCACCCCCCGCACCGCAGCGGCTTCGCGGCCCTGGTCGGGCGTCCCAACGCCGGGAAGACCACGCTCACCAACGCGCTGGTCGGTGAGAAGGTCGGCATCGTCAGCAACCGGCCGCAGACCACCCGGCACGCCATCCGCGGCGTCGTGCACCGGCCGCAGGGCCAGCTGGTGCTCGTCGACACCCCTGGTCTGCACAAACCCAAGAGCCTGCTCGGGCAGCGGCTCAACGTCGTCGTCCGCGACTCGCGGTCCGACGTCGACGTCATCGTCTTCTGCATCCCCGCCGACCAGACGGTCGGCACCGGCGACGCCTACATCGCCCGCCAGCTCTAGGCCGTCTCCACCCCGGTGGTCCTGGTCGTCACCAAGACCGACGCCGCCAGCAAGAAGGCCATCACCGCGCAGCTGATCGCGGCCAGCCAGCTGGTGGAGGCCCGTGAGGTGGTGCCGGTGAGCGCGGTGGCCGGCGACCAGGTCGAGCTGCTGTCCGACCTGCTCATCGGCATGCTGCCGGAGGGCCCGCCGCTGTACCCGGAGGAGCAGACCACCGACGAGGACGTCGAGCGCCAGATCGCCGAGCTCGTCCGGGAGGCTGCGCTGGAGAAGGTCCGCCAGGAGGTGCCGCACTCGCTGGCGGTCAGCGTCGAGGAGATCATCCGCAAGCCCGACCCCCGCGACCCGGACGCCGTCTTCACCGAGGTGCACGCCCTGCTCCACGTCGAGCGGGCCAGCCAGAAGCCGATGCTGCTGGGCAAGGGCGGGCAGATCATCAAGGCGATCGGCAGCGAGGCCCGGGTCGGTCTGGAGGTCCTGCTCGGGGGGCGGGTGCACCTCGACCTGCACGTCACCGTGCTGGGGGAGTGGCAGGACGACCCGAAGAAGCTGAACAGGCTGGGCTATTGAGCTCGGTCCCGCAGAGCCTCTACCGCGACGAGGGCGTGGTGCTGCGCACCCAGAAGCTGGGTGAGGCCGACCGCATCATCACGGTGCTCACCCGCCGCACCGGCAAGGTGCGCGCGGTGGCCAAGGGCGTCCGCCGCACGAAGAGCAAGTTCGGTGCCCGGCTCGAGCCGTTCAGCCACGTCGACCTGCAGCTCTACACCGGCCGCAACCTCGACATCGTCAGCCAGACCGAGTCGATCCGGTCGTACGGGCACGAGATCGTCGGCGACTACCGGGCCTACACCGCGGGCACCGCGGTGCTGGAGACCGCCGACCGGCTGACGGTGGAGGAGAAGGAGCCGGCGCTGCGGATGTTCCTGCTCGTCATCGGGGCGCTGCGCACGCTCGCCGAGGGGCAGAAGCCGGCGCCGCTGGTGCTCGACGCGTTCCTGCTGCGGGCGATGTCGGTGGCCGGTTGGGAGCCGGCGCTGGGCGACTGCGCCCGTTGCGGGGAGGCCGGGCCGCACCGGCACTTCTCCGTGCCGGCCGGCGGCACCGTCTGCCCGGCCTGCCGGCCCACGGGCTCGGCGATGCCCAGCCCGGTCACCATCGAGCTGCTGGAGGCACTGCTGAGCGGCGACTGGGAGCAGGCGGAGGCCAGCCAGGCCACGAACCGCCGCGAGGGCAGCGGTCTGGTGTCCGCCCTGCTGCAGTGGCACCTGGAGCGTGGGCTCAGGTCCTTGCCGCTGGTCGACCGGACGTGAGCGGACAGGATCGTGGGCATCGCAGCGAGGGACGAGCGGGGAGCCGAGCGATCCGCGGGAGCGGACCGGTGACCCGGTGAAGCGGGTCGTGAAGGCGCCGAACCCGCACCCGTCCGGCGCCCGGCCGCCGGAGATCCCGGCCGGCAAGGTGCCGAGGCACGTCGCGATCGTGATGGACGGCAACGGCCGCTGGGCCAAGTCTCGCGGCCTGCCGCGCACCGCCGGCCACGAGGCGGGGGAGTCCTCGCTGTTCGACTGCGTCGAGGGCGCGATCGAGCTCGGCGTGACCGCGATCAGCGCCTACGCCTTCTCCACCGAGAACTGGCGGCGCAGCCCGGAGGAGGTCCGCTTCCTCATGGGTTTCAACCGCGACGTGATCCGCCGCCGCCGCGACGAGATGCACGACCTCGGGGTGCGGGTGCGCTGGGCCGGGCGCCGTCCCAAGTTGTGGCGCAGCGTGGTCAAGGAGCTCGAGGTCGCCGAGGAGCTCACCCGCGACAACGACGTGCTCACCCTGACCATGTGCGTGAACTACGGCGGCCGGGCCGAGATCGCCGACGCCGCGGCCGCCATCGCCCGCGAGGTGGCCGCCGGCCGGCTGAAGCCGGACAAGGTCGACGAGAAGACCGTCGCCCGCTTCCTCGACGAGCCGGACATGCCCGACGTCGACCTGTTCGTGCGCAGCTCGGGGGAGAACCGGACGAGCAACTTCCTGCTCTGGCAGTCCGCCTACGCCGAGCTGGTCTTCCTGGACACCCTGTGGCCGGACTTCGACCGCCGGCACCTGTGGGCAGCGTGCGAGGAGTACGCCTCGCGGCAGCGCCGCTTCGGCAGCGCCTAGCTGTACCCAGCCATCAGGTTGGTGTCAGACGGCTGATCGGGGGCCGACCTCCGAGTGCACTGTGGCGGCGTCGAGTGTTGTAGTGCTCGAGCCACGGGGCAAGGGCGGCAGCGCGCTGGGCGTTGCTGGTGAAGACCTGCCGGTAGGCCCACTCGCTGGCCAGGGTGCGGTTGAGGCGTTCGACCTTGCCGTTCTGCCACGGGCAGTGCGGCTTGATGAACTTCTGCCGGGCGCCGATCGAGGCGCACACGCCGCGCAGGGAGTACCGGTAGGCCCAGGCGTTGTCGGTCATGACCCGCTCGATCCGGTCGATGCCGTGGGCGGCGAAGTAGGCCGCTGCGCGGGTCAGGAAGCCAGCGCAGGTTGAGCCCTTCTCGTCGGGAAGGATCTCGGAGTAGGCCAGCCGGGAGTAGTCGTCGACCAGTGAGTGCACGTAGTCGTAGCCGACCTTGGTGTTCCGGTCGCGGGTGATGCTGGCGGCGCCACGGCCGTGCGCGCGCCAGCCACCCCCGTCGGGGATGCGGGCCAGCTTCTTGACGTCCATGTGCACCAGCTCGCCCGGCGCTGACCGCTCGTAGCGGGTCGCGGTCTGCTTGGAGGCGCGGATCAGCTGCCCGGTCATCGGGTCCAGGGCCGCCAGTCGCGGTCGCCCGCGGCGGACCAGGACCCGGGAGACCGTGCGGGCCGGCACGCCGAGTTCGGGACCGATGACGGCCGGGCCCCGGCGTTCGCGGTCACGGAGTTCGACGATGCGGTCCTCGGTCTCGGCCGGGGTACGCCGGGGGCTGGTGTGCGGCCGGCTGGACCGGTCGGCCAGGCCGGCCTCGCCCTCGTTCTCGTAGCGGGTGATCCAGGTCCGCACGCACTTGCGCGAGATCCCCATCGCCGCAGCGATGTGCGCCTGCCGCCAGCCGGCCCGGTACCGGTCGACGATCAACTTCCGGCCGCGAACGGTCGTACGGGCATTAGCGTGGGACACGAGAACCTCCGAGCAGGTGTTGGGCCTTCGACAAGCCACACCCCACTCGGAGGTTCTCCTTCGTTCAAGCCCCTACGGCCGTCACCAACGTCGTGGCTGGGTACATCTAGACGCGCTGCTCCCGCGGTCCTCCGGCGCGGACGTCGTGGGGGCCGGTGACCTCCGGCCGGACGAGCGCGGCCCGCCGCGTCCGGCCGGCGCCTGCGCCGAGCAGGACGCCGGTCACCACCACCACGCCGCACAGCATCTCGACCAGGTGGAGCCGCTCGTCGAACAGCAGCGCCGACGCCGCCGTCCCCACCACCGGGACCAGCAGGGAGAACGGCGCCACCGTGCTCGTGGGGTGCCGGCTCATCAGCGTCGTCCAGATGCCCGACCCGACCAGCGTCGCGACGAGCACCGTGAACGCCAGACCGCCGACCGCGATGGCGCCGCGCTGGGTGTCCAGCGTGCTGAGCGACGTGCCGATCCGGCCCCGGCCCTCGAGCAGCAGGGACGCCGCCAGCATCGGCAGCGGCGGCACGACGGTCATCCACAGCGTGAGCCGGAACGGCGAGGCGCCGCGCGCCTGGCGGCTGCACAGGTTCCCCAGCGCCCAGCCGAGCCCGCCGCCGAGCGTGAGCAGCACCGGCAGCAGCATGGCCCCGCCGCCCACCTCCGCCCGGTGCGCGGCGATGCCGGCCAGCCCGGCGACCGCCAGCGCCACCCCGGCGCACTGCCGGCCGGTCAGCCGCTCGCGCAACAGCGCGCCGGCCAGCACCACGGTGAACGGCGCCGAGGACTGCAGCACCAGCGAGGCCAGCCCCGGCGGCATCCCGCGATCCAGCGCCGAGTACAGGAAGACGAACTGCAGGACACCGAAGCCCAGCCCGTAGCCCAGCACCCACCCCCACGGCACCGCCGGTCGGCTCACGAGCAGCACCGTCGGCACGGCGATCAGCGCGAACCGCAGCGCGACCAGGAAGTACGGCGGGAACTGCTCCAGCGACACCGCGATCGCCGGGAAGTTCAGCCCCCAGAGGACCGCCACGAGTGCGGCGAGCAGTCGGTCGCGAACGGGCATGGCCCTGAGCCTGGCCGGGCCGGGCGTTCAGCACCATCACGAAGTTGCACGTCGTGGATGTAGCGTCGCTTCATGGACGTCCGGGCGCTGGCCACCCTGCGCGCGGTCCGCACCCAGGGTGGCGTCACCGCCGCCGCCGAGGTCCTGCACCTCACGCCCTCGGCGGTGTCCCAGCAGCTGGCCACGCTCGGCCGGGAGGCGGGGGTCGCCCTCACCGAGCGGGTGGGCCGGGGTCTGCGGCTCACCTCCGCGGGGAACGCGCTGGCCGACGCGGCCGGTGACGTGGCGGTGGCCATCGAGCGGGCCCGCGCGGCATGTGACGTCTTCCTCGGCAGCCCCGTCGGGGTGGTCGACGTGTCGGCCTTCCAGAGCGGCGCGCAGCTGCTGCTGCCCGGCCTGCTCACGCGGGTCGCCCGGCTCGGCGGGATCACCGTGCGGTGCACCGACGAGGACGTGGCGCAGGACGACTTCGCGGCCCTGACCGACCGGGTCGACATCGTCGTCGCACACCGCCCCGACGGCGGCGCGGAGTGGACCGATGCCGGACGCGGTCTGCGCGTCGTCCCGCTGCTGCGCGAACCCCTCGACGTCGCGGTCGGCGTCGGCCACCCCCTCGCCGGTCGGGACGACGTCCGCGCCGCGGACCTCGTCGACCAGGACTGGATCGCCGTGCGGGAGGGCTTCCCGGTGGCCCGGGTGCTGGCCGCGGTCGCCGCGGCGTCCGGCAGCACCCCGCGGGTCGCCCACCGGATCAACGACTTCTCCGTCGCCGAGGCGCTCGTCGCCGCCGGGCACGGGATCTCGCTGCTGCCGCGCCACACCGCCGGGCGCTCCGCCGGGGTCCGGCTGGTGCCGCTGACCGGCGTCCGGGCGGGGCGTCGGGTCGACGCCCTGCTGCGGCCCGACCGCGCCGAGCGCCTGGTGGTGCGGACCGTGCTCGACGAGCTCGTCGCCCTCGCCGGCGAGATCGACCGCGGCTGAGCCGCGGTCCGTGGGGGAAGGTGTCCGGATCAGCGCCGGAGCGCCGTCGCCGGCGCGGTCGTCGGCGTGGCGTGGTCGTAGGGCCGGGTCGTGTCGGCCAGCACGGCGATCCCAGGTCCAGCTGCGGGTAGAGACGCAGGGCGTTCCAGAAGCCGCCGCCGGTTCCCCCGTGCGCGACGAAGGCCGGAGCGGCATCCGGCGTGCGGTTCCCGGCCGATGAGGCCGCCGTAGCCCGCGCCGAGGACCCGGAACGGCCAGCAGCTGGCGGATCCGGGGCTGCGTTCCCCGGGTGCCGGGCGCCGGGGACCAGCTCGCGCCCCGGTGCCTCCAGGTCCAGCCGCCCCTCGTCGGCCAGCCGCATGGCTGCCGTGGCGGTGGCGATCCCGGACCATCGCCGACAGCGTGGGCCGGATCGCCCTCCAGCGGGACACCTGGCTGGCCGAACTCCGCGCCGGTCAGCCCGCGGCTCTCCGCCACTACCGTCCCAGCGCATGGACGACGTGGCGGTGCGCCCGGCGCACGAGGACGACGTGGACGCGCTGTACCGGCTGGGCCTCGCGGCCATCGATCAGTCGGCGGCCGGCCACTACGACGAGCGGCAGCGCCGGGCCTGGGCGGCGCGGCGCAGCCGGGACGGCCACGCCCGGATGGTCCGCGAGACGACCACCCTCGTGGCCGAGATCCGCGGCGAGCCCGCCGGCTTCGCCAGCGTGGCCGTGCGCCCGGTCGGTGGCCTGCAGGCGGGGGAGGTCGACCAGCTCTTCGTCGACCCGCGGCACGGTGGCCGCGGGGTCGCGCGGGC
>JAOPWO010000162.1 GCA_025965635.1 Modestobacter sp.
CTTGAGCGACACGTTGCCGTCGAGCGTCGGCACCGTCAGCGTCGTTCCCAGGGCGGCCTCGGCGAAGCTGACCGGGACCGTGAGCAGCAGGTCGTCGCCCTTGCGCTCGAACAGCTCGTGCCCGGACACGTGGACGACGACGAACAGGTCGCCGGCCGGACCACCCCGGCGGCCGGGGGCACCCTTGCCGGGCAACCGGATGCGCTGCCCGTCCTTGACGCCGGCGGGGATCCGCACGGTGATCGTCCGGGTCTGCGTGGTGACCCCGCCGCCGCGGCACTCCGGGCAGGGGTCGTCGACCACCGAGCCGGTGCCCCGGCACTCCCGGCACGGCTCGGAGAACGCGAACGCGCCCTGGCTGCGGCTGGTCACGCCGGCGCCGTTGCACACCGGGCAGGTGTGCGGGCTGGTCCCGGGCCGCGCGCCGCTGCCCGAACACGTCGGGCAGGTGCCCGGGCTCTGCATGCGCAGCGGGACGGTCACGCCGAGGACGGCCTCGTCGAACGAGAGCGTCGCCTCCGTCTCGACGTCCTGCCCGCGGGCCGGGCCGGACGCGGCCTGGCTGCGGCTCCGCGGGCCGGCGGCGCCCCCGGCGCCACCGAAGAGCCCACCGAAGATGTCGCCCAGACCGCCGGCACCCCGGCTGCCACCGCCGGGCGCCCCGGCGCCGGCGAAGAGGTCACCGAGGTCGAACGTGCTTCCCCCGCCGGCGCCGGGGAAGCCACCGGAGCCGCCGGCCGCACCGGGACGGAAGCCACCGGAGCCGAACAACCGCCGGGCTTCGTCGTACTCGGCCCGCCGCTTGGGGTCGGAGAGGACGTCGTAGGCCTCGGAGACCTCCTTGAAGCGGTTCTCGGCCGCGGCGTTGTCCGGGTTCTTGTCCGGGTGCAGCTCGCGGGCCAGCTGCCGGTAGGCCTTCTTGATGGTCGCGGCGTCGGCGTCCTTGGCGACGCCCAGGGCCGCGTAGTAGTCCTTCTCGATGAAGTCGCGGGTGTTGCTCATCGCTGCTCCGCAGGAGAACTGGACCTGGTGGACTCGTTCATCGGGCGCCCCCTTCCTGCGGGGAGTGGCCTCCGCGGAGGCGGAGGCCGGGACGGACGGGAGGAGAGGCGGGCTGCGCTCAGCCGGCGGCCGGGCCCGACGACGGGCTCGGGTCGCCCGCCGGCGCCTCGGCGGCGGCGTCGGCGACCTCGCCGTCGACGACCCCGTTCCCCTGCGGTGCGGCCGGGTCCGCGGTCGCCGCGGCGGGGGCCGGGTTCTCCGGGTCGCTGACGCCCACCATCGCGGTCCGGAGCACCCGGTCGCCGCGCCGGAAGCCAGGGCGTAGCACCGTGGTGGCGGTCGGCACCGACACGTCCGGTGAGGTGTCGTGCAGGACCGCCTCGTGCAGCGCCGGGTCGAACGGGTCACCGGCCTGACCGAAGGAGGACACGCCCAGCCCGTCGAGCAGCCCCAGGACCCGGTCGGCGACGCCCTTGAAGGCGCCGGTGAGGTCGCCGTGGTCGCGCGCCCGCTCGATGTCGTCGACGATCGGGAACAGCTGACCGGCGAAGCGCTCGGCGGCCTGGTCCACCACCAGCGACCGGTCGCGCTCGACCCGCCGCCGGTAGTTGGCGTACTCCGCGGTCACCCGCTGGAGGTCCTCGGTGCGTTCCGCCAGCTGGCGGGTGGCGTCGTCCGGCACCAGGCCGTCCTCCGGCTGCTGCGCGGCGCCCACGGCGTCCATCTCGCTGTACTGCTCGCTCATCTGCTCTCCCTGTACCGGTGCGCCAACGGGGTGGACCGCACGCCCCCGGCCCGGTCGCCCGGGCCGGGGGACGTACGGAGGGTCAGCGCTTGTCGGTGTCCTCGTCCACGATCTCGGCGTCGACGACGTCGTCGTCGTTGTCCGGGGTGGACCCCGGCGCACCGGCGGCGCCGGCCGCATCCGGGGCACCGGCGTCCTGGCCGGCCTGGGCGTACAGCGCACCGCCGACCTCCTGGGAGACCCGGGCGACCTTCTCCTGCGCGGCCTTGATGGCCGCGATGTCGGAGCCGCCCAGCGCCGAGCGCAGCTCGGTCAGCGCCTCGCCGAGCTCCTCCTTCTTGTCGGCCGGGATCTTGTCGCCGTTCTCGGCCAGGAACTTCTCGGTCTGGTACTGCAGCGACTCGGCGAGGTTGCGGGTCTCGGCCTCGTCGCGGCGGCGCTTGTCCTCCTCGGCGTGCGCCTCGGCGTCCTTCATCATCCGCTCGATGTCGTCCTTCGGGAGCGCCGAGCCGCCGGTGATGGTCATCGACTGCTCCTTGCCCGTGCCCAGGTCCTTGGCGTGGACGTGGACGATGCCGTTGGCGTCGATGTCGAAGGCGACCTCGATCTGCGGCACGCCGCGCGGGGCCGGCGGCAGCCCGGTCAGCTCGAACATGCCGAGCTTCTTGTTGTAGGCCGCCATCTCGCGCTCGCCCTGGAACACCTGGATCTGCACGGAGGGCTGGTTGTCGTCGGCCGTCGTGAAGATCTCGCTGCGCTTGGTCGGGATCGTGGTGTTGCGCTCGATGAGCTTGGTCATGATCCCGCCCTTGGTCTCGATTCCCAGGGAGAGCGGAGTGACG
>JAOPWO010000183.1 GCA_025965635.1 Modestobacter sp.
CAGCCCCATCAGCCGGGCCGCGACCAGACCGGGCCCACCACCGATGACGTGCCGGACCGCGGCGCTGCGCAGGGCCCGGCGCATCCCGGCCAGGCCGAGTCCCTTGTCGGCGACCACGATCACCCCACCGGCCCGCCACACCGCGTACACCGCGGCGGTGAGGTCCGCCGAGGGCTCCACCAACAGGCCCACCCGGTCGCCGGGGCGCACCCCGGCCGCGGCCAGCCCGGCGGCGAGGTCCTCGACCCGCCGGGCGAGGTCCGCCCAGGTGGTGGTCTCCCCGCCTCGCTCGACGACGGCGGGGGAGAGGTCGCCGGACCGCGCGGCCAGCGCCGACCACAGGTGCCGGCCGGCGGCGCCCGCCGCCGGCGGGGTGGCGGGGATCGCGGTGACCGGGGCATCGAGGTCGGTGACCCACTGGGCGACCGCCGCCGCGTACTGCGGGGCGTCCTCCGGCAGCAGGTGGGAGGCGCCCTCGTAGCGGTGCAGCTGCGCCTGCGGCAGCCGGTCGCGGATCTCGGCGAGGTAGCGGTCGGCGAAGACCGGGTCGCGCGGGCCCCAGAGCAGCAGGGCGGGCACGTCCAGCCCGCGCATGCCCTCGCCGATCGCGTCGAGGGCCGGGCGGGAGGGGTGCGCCCCGGTGAACGGGATGTCGGCGACGAAGTCGCCCACCGACCGGCGGCGGGCGGCCGACCGGTACGGCGCGGCGAACGCCCGCCGGACGTCGGCCGGCAGCGCCGGCCGGGACAGCAGCGTCGTCGCCCGCACGAACAGCGGGGTGCGCACCGTGACCGCCTCGTGCAGCGAGCGGGCCGACGCCAGCCGGATGAGCACCGGGCCGAGGTCGTCCGGGGGCTGGGCGACCGCGGTGTTGGTCAGCACGATCCCGCGCAGCTGGTCGCGGTGGGAGAGCGCCCAGCCCAGCGAGATGACCCCGCCCCAGTCGTGGGCAACGGTCACCACGGGCCCGGTGACGCCCAGCGCCGCGGTCAGGTCGCCGAGGTCGGCGACGCGCTGCGCCAGCGCGCGGGGTGCGGACAGCCGCTCGGAGAAGCCCATCCCCAGCTGGTCGGGGGCCACCACCCGCCAGCCGGGCGGGGCGGCGGCCAGCAGCCGCCGCCACAGGTAGGACCAGGTGGGGTTGCCGTGCACGCACAGCAGCGTGCCGACCGGGTCGGCGACACCGTTGTCCAGCACGTGCCAGCTGTGCGCGACGCCGTCCCCGTCGACCACGCGGAGCGTGCGGGACCAGGCCCGGTCCAGCCCGGGCAGGTCGTGCGGGACGCCGGTCGCAGGGACGTGGTGCGCAGGGCCTGCCGTCACCAGGCGATCTCGAGGATGGAGGCGTTCAGGCCCGAGCCGATGCCCATCAGCAGCACCCGGTCGCCGTCGACCAGGTCGTGCACCTCGCGGGCGAGGGTGAAGGGCACCGAGGCCGGGCCGATGTTGCCGTACTCGGGGAAGGTGCGCGGCACCCGGTCGGGGTCGATGCCCAGCCGCTCGCAGACGGCGTTCGTGTGCACCTGGGAGACCTGGTGGATGACGTAGCGGTCCATCCCGCCGGCCCAGTCGAACTCCTGGGTCGCCTCGACCCACAGGTCCTCCGACAGCTGGAGGCCGGCGTCGAGCAGGCCCTTGAGGTCGGTGTACATGCCGTCGTTGTCCCCGATGCACAACTCGTGGTGCTCGGTACCGGCCCGGCTGGCGCTGGCCACGACCCGGTGGCCCTCCGGGTGCCGGTCGGCCCGGCCCAGCACCATGGCCGCCGCACCCGAGCCCAGGGTGAGCGAGGCGAACTGGCTCATCACGTCCTTGGACGTGGTCTCCGGGCGGGACAGGTCGGAGATGGTGCGGTCCTGGACCTTCTGGGAGTCCTCGCCGTTGACCACCAGGACGTAGTCGACCCGGCCGGAGTCGATCATCGCGCCGGCCAGCTCGATGCCGTTGACGAAGCCGAGGCAGGCGTTGGTGATGTCGAAGTTCTGGCAGGAGGTGGGCAGCCCGAGGGCATGGTGCACCGCGGTGGCGGTGGAGGGCTCCAGGTGCATGCGGCTCACCGAGGTGTTGACCATCAGGCCGATCTCGGCCGGGTCGATGCCGCTCTCGCTGATCGCCTTCGCCCCGGCCATCGCCGCACCGTCGACGAAGGTGACGCCGGCGGGCCACCAGCGGCGTTCGCGGACGCCGACGAGCCGCTCGAGCATGCCCGGGCGCAGCCGGACCCGCCGGTAGGTGTCGGCGAGCTGCTCGTCGAACCTCGCCGACGGGACGACCTGGGAGGCGTCCGCGGAGCTGACCGTCAGGATCGTGGTGTTGGTGAAGCGGTGGGTCGTGTTGCCGCGCATGTGCAGGTCCTGTCGAGTGGAGTCGGCTCCATACTCGTACGGCGCCTCAGTCGTCGGTCCCGGTACCCCGCCGCGGGCGGCGGTATCCCCCGATCCGGACGCCGTCGGCCGGATTCCGGCCAGCGTACGGCGCGCGGCGCGGCGCGGCGCGCCGTACGCCGGAGCGGGCGGTCAGGCCGGCAGGTCGACCGACCGCCCCTCGGTGGCGCTGCGCCGGGCG
>JAOPWO010000194.1 GCA_025965635.1 Modestobacter sp.
GAAGCCGGCCGGGTCCACCCGGGGGTGACTGGCCGGGGGGTCGGCCGGGCCCCGACCGCCGCGCACCGCGATCACCAGCGTGGCCACCGCCAGGGCGCCGACACCGAGCAGGAACAGCAGCACTCCACCTGTTGTCATGGACCGACAGTGGCACGGTCGGCAGTGGCTCTTTCCAGTCCACTCCGGCATGGTGGACTGCATGCCAGTGCAGAGGAATGGGTCCACTCCGGCCCACGAGCTGGCCGCGCTGGTCGGGCCGGCCGCTGAGCTCACCGCGCCCCGCTATGCCGCGCTGGCCCGTCGCATCCGCGACCTGGTGTCGGCCGGGCAGCTCCCGCAGGGCACCCGGCTGCCGCCCGAGCGCGACCTCGCCACGGCGCTGGCGACCAGCCGGGTGACCGTCGCCTCGGCCTACCGCGTGCTGCGGGAGGAGGGGTGGGCCCGGACCCGGCACGGCTCCGGCACGGTCACCGACGCGCCGCGCGACGCCGTCCCGGAGCCCTGGTACGGCCGGTCCGACAGCCCCCGGTTCGACCTCGCCCACGCCGCCCCGGCCGCCGCGCCGGAGCTGGAGGCCGCCTACCGGACCGCGCTGGAGCGGTTGCCGGCGATGACCGCGGGCCACGGCTACTTCCACGCCGGGCTGCCCGCGCTCCGCGCGGCGGTGGCCGACCGGTTCACCGCCCGGGGGCTCCCGACCGACCCCGACCAGGTGGTCATCACCGCCGGCGTGGGCGACGCCAGCTCCGTGGTGGCCGAGACCCTGCTGCAGCCCGGCGACCGCGTGCTGGTCGAGCACCCGACCTATCCCGGGGCGCTGCGGGTGGTGGAGGGCGCCGGCGGCCGGCTCGTCCCCGTCGCCGTCGACGCCACCCGCCCCGACGACCTGGTCCAGGCCGCCCAGCTGGCCGCGCGGCAGAGCGCACCGCGGCTGGCCTTCCTGGAGCCGGACTTCGCCAACCCGACCGGTGCGCGGCTGTCCGCGGCCGGCCGGCGCCGGCTGGCCGCCACCCTGTGGCAGCAGGGAGTGGTCACCGTGGTCGACGAGGTCGTGGCCGAGCTCTACCTGGACGACGGTCCGCTACCGCCCTACGCCGCCGGGGTGCCCGACGCGGCCACCGTCACCGTCGGCGGGCTGAGCAAGGCGGTCTGGGGCGGGCTGCGGATCGGCTGGCTGCGCACCGACGCGGTGCTCGCGGCACGACTGGGCGCGACGCTGTCCCGTCGGCAGCTGTCGGTGGGCGTGCTGGACCAACTGGCCGCCACCGTGCTGGTCCGCGACCTCGACGCCGTGCTCGTCGGCCGGCGCCGCCGGCTGCGTGACCAGCGCGACACGCTGCTGTCGGCGCTGGCCGTCCAGCTGCCCGACTGGCGGGTCCACCCGCCGGCCGGCGGTCTGTCCCTGTGGTGCGCGCTGCCCGACGGGCTCAGCTCCGCCGCGCTCACCGCCTCGGCCGCCCAGTCCGGCCTGGTGCTGGCCGAGGGGCGGGCGTTCGGGACCGGCCACGCGTTCGACGACCACCTCCGGCTGCCCTTCACCCGACCGCCGGCCGAGCTCCGGTCGGCGGTGGAGCTGCTGGCCGGCCTCGCCGGGCCGTTGCGCGGCGACGCCCGGCCCCCTCGCCGGGCTCCGGCCTCGGTCGTCTGAGGAGATGGCGCCGGCCGGGGTGCTGCCGTCCCGCTCCTGGGGTATTTTCCCGGGCACCGCAGCGATCAGCTCCTCACGAGCCGATGGGAGTGGCGTCGAGACAGCGGCTGCCACCCCCCGTCGCGTCCCGCGCGACGCGCACGGAGAGATGGGCAATCCCCCCGATGTCCAGCGCCGCCACCGTCCACCGCACCGCCCCCCTCGCCACCTCCCGCCGACTGCCGGAGGCGGCGGCGCCGCCATCCGGCACCGGCGCGGCGGGCCGCTACCGCTACGACACCACCACCGGCCGCTGGTGGTGGTCCCCGGAGACGTTCGCCGTCCTGGGGGTGACCCCGACCTCGGCGCCGCCCACCGTCGACCAACTGATGCGCGCGGTGCACCGGGACGACCGCCCGCGGGTCCGGCGGGCCCTGGCCGACCTCTGCACGTCGGGTACCCCGTTCGCCGTCGAGCACCGGGTGCTGCACGCCGACGGCCGGATCCGCACGGTCGTCCTGGTGGGCGAAGTCGACCCCTCGCCCGGCGGGGTCCCCGCCGCGGTCCGCGGGCTGCTGGTCGACGTCACCGAGGGCCGGCCGGCCGGCCCGACGGCGCCGGACGAGCAGGTCCAGGCCCTGGAGACCGAGGTCGGGCAGCTGCGCCAGGCGATGGCCAGCCGCGCGGCCATCGAACAGGCCAAGGGCGTCCTCATGCTGCTGATGGGGTGCGGCGACCAGGTCGCCTTCGATCTCCTGGCGCACATCTCCAGCCACACCCACCGCAAGGTCCGCGACGTCGCCGTGGCGATCACCACCTCGGCGAGCAGCGGTCTCCCGCTGCCCGACGACGTCCGCGAGATCCTGCGCGACGCCTGCCCGCCGGGGGCCGCGCAGGTCTGAGGGCGCGCCCCGCCCGTCCCCGCCGGACGCCGGTCGGAGAGTATTTCGACACCGCCCGGCGCCGGAGCACCAGCGACGGCACCAGGACTCGGCGGGCGAGGAGGCCGGAGCGTGTTCTACCTGTTGGCCCGGTTCGTGCTGCGGCCGCTCTTCTGGCTGACCTGCCGGCCGATCGTGACCGGCCGGCAGAACGTGCCACCGACCGGGCCGGTCATGCTCGCCAGCAACCACCTGTCGTTCATCGACAGCATCGCCATCCCGCTCGTGGCGCCCCGCCGGGTCGGCTACCTCGCCAAGGTCGAGTACTTCCAGGGCAAGGGCGTGAGCGGGTGGCTGCAGCGCGCCCTGTTCACGGCTCTCGGCGCACTGCCGGTCGAGCGCGGCACGCACCGGGCGGCGCAGGGCGCCCTCGACACCGCGCTGGGCGTGCTGAGCTCGGGCGGCGCCTTCGGCATCTACCCCGAGGGCACCCGCTCCCGGGACGGCCGGCTGGCCCGGGGCAAGACCGGCGTCGCGTGGCTCGCGCTGACCGCCGACTGCCCGGTCGTGCCGGTCGCGGTGGCGGGCACCGACCGGATCCAGCCGGTGGGCGCCCGGTGGCCGCGGCCGCACCGGGTGTCGATCACCTTCGGCGAGCCGCTGAGCTTCCCCGAGTTCGCCGGGCAGGCCGGCAAGGGGAAGGCCCGCCGGGAGGTCACCGACCGGATCATGGAGGCGATCGCCGAGCTGTCCGGGCAGGAGAAGGTCGGCTGGTGACGCGGCCCCCGACCGGGGCGCTGCTGGTCGCCGGCACGACGTCCGACGCCGGCAAGTCCGTCGTCACCGCCGGGATCTGCCGCTGGCTGGTGCGCGAGGGCGTGCGGGTGGCGCCGTTCAAGGCGCAGAACATGAGCAACAACTCGATGGTCACCGCCGATGGCGCCGAGATCGGCCGCGCCCAGGTCATGCAGGCCGCCGCTGCCCGGGTGGAGCCCGAGGCGGCCATGAACCCGGTGCTGCTCAAGCCCGGCGGCGGGAACTCCAGCCAGGTCGTCGTCCTGGGCCGGCCGGTCGCCGACGTCACCGCACTGTCCTACCGGCCGATGAAGGCCGCCCTGCTCGAGCAGGTGCTCGCCTGCCTGGCCGACCTGCGGTCCCGCTTCGACGTCGTGGTCTGCGAGGGTGCGGGCTCCCCCACGGAGATCAACCTGCGCAGCGACGACATCGCCAACATGGGCCTGGCCACCGCGGCCCGGCTGCCGGTGGTCGTGGTCGGCGACATCGACCGGGGCGGGGTGTTCGCCGCGCTGTACGGCACCGTCGCGCTCATGCCGCCGGCCGACCAGGCGCTGGTCGCCGGCTTCCTGGTCAACAAGTTCCGCGGCGACCTCCGGCTGCTCACCCCCGGCCTGGACCAGCTCGCGGCGCTGACCGGCCGCCCCACCCTGGGTGTGCTGCCCTGGCGGGCGGGGCTCGAGCTGGACGTCGAGGACTCCCTGGGCGTCGACGCCGTGCGCGCCCCCACCGGCCCGCCGCACGGCGAGGACGTGCTGCGGGTGTCGGTCGCCCGGCTCCCCCGGTTGTCCAACTTCACCGACCTGGACGCGCTCGCCGCCGAGCCCGGCGTGCTGCTCCGTTACGCCACCCGCCCCGAGGAGCTCGCCGACGCCGACCTCGTCGTGCTGCCCGGCACCCGCGCCACCGTGGCCGACCTCGGCTGGCTGCGCGCCACCGGCCTGGCCGACGCGGTGGCGCGGCGGGCCGCCGAG
>JAOPWO010000203.1 GCA_025965635.1 Modestobacter sp.
CCGCTGGCATCGGCGCCCTGCAGCCAGCCGGGCAGGCCGGCCCGCACCGCGGCCACCGGACCGGCGAACCGGTCCGTCACCGTGCTGAGCGACCCGTCCGGGCCCGACAGCTCCGGCACCCGCAGCAGCCACCGGGCGGCCCGCTCGGCCAGCCGGGTCCCCTCGGTGCGTACCTGCACCTGGACGGCGGCCGGCACCCGGTTGTCCAGCGCGCGGGCGGCGTCCCACATCCGGTCGACGTCGAACACCGCCCGGGCCACCGCGTGCGCCCGCACCACGGCCACCAGCGGTACGCCGGTCTCCTCCCCCAGCCGGAAGAGCCCGGTGACGCCGGCGGTGTTCACCGCCCGGTTGGCCAGCGCGGTGGCCACGATCTCCCGGCGCAGCGGGTGGTCGGCCAGCGCGGCGGGGAAACGCCGCCGCAGCGCCGCCGGGAAGTAGTCGGTGAGCAGCCCGGCCAGCGCCGGGTCGTCGGGCAGCGGGGAGTCCAGCACCGCGTCGCTGACCTCGATCTTGGCGTAGGCGAGCAGCACCGCGAGCTCCGGCGAGGTCAGCGCCTGCCCGTCCCGGCGGCGCTGGGTGATCGCCCGGTCGTCGGGCAGCGCCTCGACCGCCCGGTCGAGCCGGCCGGCCCGCTCCAGCGCCCGCAGGTACCGCTGATGGGCGTCGAGCAGACCGCGGGCCGCGGTGACGTCGGAGGCCAGCACGGCGTTCTGCGCGTAGTTGTCGGTGAGCACGTCGACGGCGACCTCGTCGGTCATCTCCCCCAGCAACCGCGCCCGCCCGGCGGGGTCCAGCCGCCCCTCGTCGACCACCCGGTTCAACGCGATCTTGATGTTGACCTCGTGGTCGGAGGTGTCCACGCCGGCGGAGTTGTCGATGGCGTCGGTGTTGACCCGGCCACCGGCCAGCGCGAACTCGACCCGGCCGCGCTGGGTGAGCCCGAGGTTGCCGCCCTCGCCGACCACCCGGACGCGCAGCTGCCCGCCATCGACCCGCACCGCGTCGTTGGCCTTGTCGCCGACGTCCAGCGCGCTCTCGCCAGCAGCCTTCACGTAGGTGCCGATCCCACCGTTGAACAGCAGGTCGACCGGGGCCAGCAGGACGGCGCGGACCAGTTCAGCGGGGCTCAGCGCCGTCACGTCCCCGGCCAGCCCGAGGGCGGCGCGCATCGGCTCGGACACCGGCACCGACTTCGCCGTCCGCGGCCACACCCCACCCCCGGCGCTGATCAGCGTGCTGTCGTAGTCGGCCCACGAGGAGCGCGGCAGCTGGAACAGCCGGCGCCGCTCGGCGGACGAGGTGGCCGCGTCCGGCGTCGGGTCGACGAAGACGTGCCGGTGGTCGAAGGCAGCCACCAGGCGCACGTGCTCGGACAGCAGCATGCCGTTGCCGAACACGTCGCCGGACATGTCGCCGATCCCGACGACCGTGACCTCCTGGCTCTGCACGTCCACGCCGAGCTCGCGGAAGTGCCGGGTCACCGACTCCCACGCGCCGCGGGCGGTGATGCCCATCGCCTTGTGGTCGTAGCCCACCGACCCGCCGGAGGCGAAGGCGTCGCCCAGCCAGAACCCGCGGTCCAGGGCGACCGCGTTGGCCAGGTCGGAGAAGGTCGCCGTCCCCTTGTCCGCGGCGACGACCAGGTAGGTGTCGTCGCCGTCGTGCCGCACCACGCGGTCCGGCGGGACGACGGCCCCCTCCACCAGGTTGTCGGTGAGCGACAGCAGCGCGCCGATGAACATCCGGTAGCAGGCCTGCCCCTCGGCCAGCACCTCGTCCCGCGACGCGCCGTCCGGAGGCGGGCTGAGGACGACGAAGCCGCCCTTGGCACCGGTCGGCACGATGACGGTGTTCTTCACCGTCTGCGTCTTGACCAGGCCGAGCACCTCGGTGCGCAGGTCCTCGCGGCGGTCGCTCCAGCGCAGCCCGCCGCGGGCGACCGCGCCGAAGCGCAGGTGCACGCCCGTCACCCGCGGCGAGCTGACCCACACCTCGCGCGCCGGGCGCGGCTCGGGCAGGTCGGGGAGGGCGTGCGGGTCGAGCTTGAGTGCCAGCGGGGTCCCGTCGACGAAGACGCCGGGGGTGTAGGCCGTCGTCCGCAGCGTCGCCCGGACGGCGGCCAGCAGCGAGGACAACACCCGGTCGGCGTCCAGCGAGTCGACCGCACCGATGCCCGAGGTGAGCGAGTCCACCAGCTCGGCCTCACGCTCCTCCCGGCCGGCGGCCCGGTCGGGGTGGAACCGGGTCTCGAACAGCGCGACCAGCTGCGCGACCACGTCGGGGTGCGCGGCCAGGGTCGCCTGCACGTACCCCTCGCCGAAGGGCAGCCCGCCCTGGCGGAGCCACTGGACGTAGGCCCGCAGCACCGCGACCTGCCGCCAGTCCAGGCCGGCCAGCAGCACCAGCGCGTTGAGCCCGTCGTCCTCGGCCCGGCTGGTCCAGACCGCGGCGATCGCGTCGGTGAACCGCTCGGCCAGGCTGCCGGCACAGGGGACCTCCCGCGGCGGGGCGGCCAGGCCGAAGTCGTACACCCAGGCCAGCGGCGCACCGATCCGGTCGATCTCGTAGGGCCGCTCGTCCAGGACGTCCACGCCCATGTGCTGCAGCACCGGCAGCACGTCCGACAGCAGCAGCCGCTCCCCCACCCGGTACACGGTCAACCGGCGCTCGCCGGCTGCGGCGTCGCGCGGTGCCCACAGCCGCAGGTCGATCTCCCCGCGCGGCAGCCCCTCCAGCCGGGCCAGGTCGTCGACGGCCACCTCGGCGGGGAAGTCCTCCTGGTAGGCGGCCGGGAACGCGTCGGCGGCACGGGCCAGCAGCCGGGGCGCGGCGGCAGCCCCGTACCGGGCGGCCAGCGCGTCGGCCAGGTCGTCGGTCCAGCTGCGGGCGGCGTCGGCCAGCGCTCCCTCCAGGGCGGCGACGTCGACGTCGGGCAGCGTCGGGCCGTCCCGCCGGCTCACCGGCACCCGGACGACGAAGTGCAGCCGGCTGAGCACCGACTCGGTGGAGCGCACGGTGTACTCCACGCTGGTGCCACCCAGCCGCTCGAGCAGGATCCGCTGCATCACCAGCCGGACCTCGGTCGTGTACCGGTCCCGCGGCAGGTAGACCAGGCAGGAGAAGAACCGGCCGAACGGGTCGCGGCGCAGGAACAGCCGGGTCTGCCGCCGCTCGCGCAGGTGCAGGACGGCCAGCGCCACCGGGAGCAGCTCGTCCACCTCGACCTGCAGCAGCTCGTCGCGCGGGTAGGTCTCCAGCACGTCGAGCAGCTCCTTGCCCGAGTGGCTCTGGGCCGGCACCCCCGAGCGGGCCAGCACCTCGGCCGCGGTCCGCCGGACCAGCGGCACGTCGCGGACGCTGCTGGTGTACGCCTCGGTCGGGAACAGGCCGACCAGCCGTTCCTGGCGGCCGCCGTCCTCCCCCGGCAGGTTGATGGTGACCACGTCGAGCCAGCCGGGCCGGTGCACGGTGGAGCGGGCGTCGCCCTTGGTCACCACCACCCTGCGGCGGGCCACCACGTCGGGGGCGGCCAGCCGGGCCGGGACCACCGGGGTGCCGGGCTCGGTGTCGCTGCGCAGCACGCCGAGGCCCGAGCCCGGGACCGGCGCCGTCCCCCCGCCGGGCGGCAGCTCGGCGGCGCGCGCCCCGAGGAAGACGAAGTTCCCCTCGGCCATCCAGCGCAGCAGGGCGGCGGCCTCCTGCGGGTCGGCGGCGGGGTGCCGGTCGGCGGCCGGCTGCGGATCGGCGGTGGGGTCTGGCAGGGCGTCCAGCTCGTCGGCCAGCGTGCGGGAGCGCTGGACGAGCCGGTCGGCGTCCTCGTGCACGCTGCGGACGTCGGCGAGCACCGTGCGCAGGCCGGCGACCAGGTCGTCGGCGGCCTCCTCGTCGACCGCGCCGTCCAGGACGACGGCCATCCAGGACTCGGCCACGGCGTCGGCGCCGCAGCTGGCGGCGTCCGAGCTGTCGCAGAAGGCCAGCAACCGGCCGGCGACGTCGCGCCGGACCACCACGACCGGGTGGACGACGTGGTCGAGCCCGACGCCCTGGCGCACCACCTCGGCGGTGACCGAGTCGACCAGGAAGGGCATGTCGTCGGTGACCACCCGGAGGACCGCGCCACCGGTCTCCCGGCGGTGCACGTCGATGGTCGCCGACCCCTGCGGGCGGGTGGCGGCCAGCCGGAGGTGCCCCAGGGCCAGCGCGGCGAGCCCCTCGGGGTTGCGGCCGACCACCTCGGCGGCCGGCTCGCCCCCGTAGAAGCGGTGCAGCAACGCGGCCAGGTCGTCCGAGGCCACCCCCGCGGGGAGCTCCCCTCCCCCGTCCAGCTGCCGGCCGGCGGCGTCGGACGCCAGGTCCAGCAGTTGCCGCTTCTCCTCCTGCGCGGCCTCCAGCGAGGCCAGGTCGACCGGGATCTCCGGGCGCCGGTCGGGCGGTGCGTCCGTGTCCGGATGGGGGGTCGGGACGGTACGGGGCATACCCCGTCACGCTAGCGACTCCGGTCAGCCGGCGCGCACCTTCAGCGGCAGGAGCAGTTCGGCGATCCAGGTGAACACGGCGATGAGGAACCCACCGACCAGCGCGGCCACCAAGCCGTCGACCTCGAGCCGCTCGGACAACGCGGCGGTCAGCCCGAGCAGCGCGGCGTTCACCACCAGCAGGAAGAGCCCCAGGGTCAGCACGACGAACGGCAGCGACAGCAGCCGCAGCACCGGGCCGACGAGGGAGTTCACCACCGCGAACAGCAGGGCGATCCACAGGTAGGTACCGGAGATGCCGAGGGTGGCGTCGGCGTTGCCGAGCACCCGGATGCCGCTGTACAGCTCGGTCACGGCGTAGAAGATGACCGCCAGGACCACGACGCGGAGCGCGAACTTCAGGATCGTCTGCACGCAGCGACGGTAGCGGCACGACGATCATCGACCTGTGCACACTGGCCGGGTGGCCGGTACTTCGCAGGACAGCGACCGCCCTCGCCTGCGCGCCCGGCTGCGCCGCCTGCCGCCCCGAACGGTCGGGCACGCCGGACTGTTCGCCGTCCTCGTCCTGGCGGGCTGCGTCGCCGCCGTGGTGGTCGACGTCCCGGACGTCGCCGGGCTCCGTGGATGGCTGGCCGAGCGCGGCCCGCTGGGCTGGGTGGCACTGCTCGTGGGTTCCGCGGTGGCCACCCTGGCGCCGATACCGCGGACCGCCGTGTCGGTCCTGGCCGGGGTGATGGCCGGCTTCGGGGCGGGACTGGCCCTGGCCCTGGCCGGCGGCATCCTGGGTGCGCTGGCCGGCTTCGCCGTGGCGCGTGGGCTCGGTCGCGAGGCCGTGACCCGGCTGGCCGGTCCGCGCCTGGCCCGGGCTGACGCGCTGCTCGCCCACCGCGGCGTGCTGGCCGTGCTCACCGGCCGGCTCGTCCCGGTCATCCCGTTCGCGGTGGTGAGCTACGCCGGCGGCCTGTCGGGCATCCGGCTGCGCGACTACCTGGTCGGGAGCGCCCTGGGGCTGGTGCCCGGCACGGTCGTGCACGTCGCCATCGGAGCGGTGGTGTCCGCGGGGTGACCGCCGGTTCGAACACGTGTTCGAGACTTCTGCTAATCTCCTCCCGGGAAAGGCGGTCTTCCGCTGTCTCGCCGTCTCTAGCGTCCACGCTAGAGATTGTCGGACGACGGTCGACGGGCCGTTTCATGCCCTGCTCTACGCCTGTCTATCGCGAGCACTAGACGACCACATATCCTGCTCGACATGGACCCCGTGCGGAACCCGTACGCTCCCGGCGCCGGTCAGCGCCCCCCCGAGCTGGCCGGCCGGGACACCGAGCTGTCGGCGTTCGACGTCGTGCTGGAACGCATCGCCCACGGCCGGCCGGAACGGTCGCTGGTGCTCACCGGGCTGCGCGGGGTGGGCAAGACCGTGCTGCTCAACCAACTGCGCTCGGCGGCCATCTCGCGGGGCTGGGGCACCGGGAAGATCGAGGCCCGGCCGGACCAGTCGCTGCGCCGCCCGCTGTCGGCCGCGCTGCACATGGCGCTGCGCGAGCTCGGGCCGCGGCACCGCGACCAGGAGTCGATGGAGGCGGTGCTGGGCGTGCTGAAGGCGTTCGCGCTCCGCGGGGCGGGAGCGTCCGACGGGACGGCGAAGATCCGGGACCGGTGGCAGCCGGGCATCGACGTCCCGGCGGCGGCCGGTCGGGCCGACTCCGGCGACATGGAGATCGACCTGGTGGAGCTGCTCAGCGACGCCGCCGGGGTCGCCGCGGACGTCGGCAGCGGCATCGCGCTGTTCATCGACGAGATGCAGGACATCCAGCCCGACGACGTGTCGGCGATCTGCGCCGCCTGCCACGAACTGTCCCAGCAGGGCGCCCCGCTGATCGTGGTCGGCGCCGGGCTCCCCCACCTGCCGGCGGTGCTCAGCGCGTCCAAGAGCTACTCCGAGCGGCTGTTCCGCTACCTGCGGATCGACCGGCTGGACCGGACCGCCGCCGATCAGGCCCTGCTCGCCCCGGCCGAGCGGGAGGACGTGGAGTTCGACCCGGACGCCCTGGACGCGCTCTACGCCGCCGCCGACGGCTATCCCTACTTCGTGCAGGCCTACGTCAAGGTCACCTTGGAAGTCGCGGCCGCCTCCCCGATCAACGCCGCCGACGTCGCGATGGCCGCCCCGGCGGCCGAGGCGGAACTGGCCGTGGGCTTCTTCGGCTCCCGCTACGACCGGGCCACCCCCGCCGAGCGGGAGTACATGCACGCGATGGCCGAACTCGGTGGTCCAGCAGGTGCCGCCGTGGGCACCTCCGACGTCGCGGTCTCCCTGGGCCGGAAGCCGGCCTCGCTGTCGCCCGCGCGCGACTCGTTGATCAAGAAGGGCCTGGTGTACTCCGCCGAACGCGGCCAGATCGCGTTCACCGTGCCGCACTTCGGCCGCTACCTGCGCAGCCACGCCGAGTAGGACGGCTCAGCGGCGGCGGCCGGTCAGCGCCACGAGCGCGGCGACCGCCGCCACCGCCGCGGCTGCCACGGCGAGGACCTTCTCGCCGTACCAGAGCGGCTCGTACAGCGTCGGCAACGGGCCCACCGCCGGGATCTGCACGTAGACGCTCAGCACCAGCGCGGCCAGCGACGCGAGCCCGACGACCGCGACGGCGGTCCACGCCGCCCGGCCCGGGCGGAGCAGCACCACGACGGCGACCACGATCGCCACGACCGCCTGCGCGGTGAACAGGCCCGCCACCGTGACGTGCCCGCCGGCGACCAGCGGCCCCCGGGCGAGGTCCCAGTGCACGTAGGCCGACAGGGCCAGGGCAGCGGCCGCCACCACCCGCAGCCCCAGCCCACGGGAGGCGCTCCGGGCGGGCGAGCGGGCCGGCGCGGTCGATCGGGACATTCCAGCTCCTGGGGCGAGGGCTCAGGTGACGGTGAACGTACCGGCCATCCTCGGGTGCGGATCGCACACGAAGCTGTACTCCCCCGGCTCGAGGGTCACCTCGAAGGTGGTGTCGACGACCTCCGGGACCGTGGTCGACTCATCCACCGAACCCCCGGTCAGGTGGAAGTTGTGGACGTCGGAGAGGTCCTGCACCTGGATGGAGTACTCCCCCGCCGGCAGGGCGGTGACCGGCTGACCGGAGTCGTCGGTCAGGGCGATGACGAACGCGTCCGGGTCGTCCGCGGTGCCCACGACCCCGGTGAGCACGGTCGGGGCGGCCGGCGCGCTCGAGGAGGGAGGAGCCGCAGCCGAGCTGGGGGCAGCGGCCGACGGGCCCGCGGCAGCCTCGCTGCTCGACGGAGCGGTCGCGGTGTCCTCCGCGCCGCCAGAGCCACATCCCGCCGCGAAGGTCAGCGACATCAGAGCGCACGCTGCGGCCAGTCCCCTCATGGCAGGTCCCCTGTCTCGGAGGGCGGTGGTGGACCGACGGTAGGACGATGTGCATGAAAGGTCAAGGACTCCCTCTCCGCCGCGGGACGCCGGTCAGGGGACCGGCAGCTCCGCAGGCACCTGGACGGGGCCGGCCTCGACCGGCCGCCGGCTGCTCTCCGGATGGGCGCGGACGGCGAGCACCGCGACGTCGTCCTCGAAGCCGCCGGCGAGCAGCCCGCCGAGCAGGCCGTCGCAGAGCAGCTCCAGCGGTTCGGTGGCCAACGTCCGGGCCAGCCCGCGGAGCCGCTCGCGGCCGGCGTCCAGGTCCGACGTGCGCCGCTCGAACAGCCCGTCGGTGAACAGCAGCAGCGTGCTGCCGGAGGGCATGTCCACGACGCCGTCCGCGCGCGGACCGCGCCAGCCCATGCCCAGCGGCGGCCCGACGCGGGAGGACAGGTCCCGGACGGAGCCGTCGGGCAGCAGCAGCATCGGCATCGGGTGGCCGGCCGAGGCCCAGCGCAGCCGGCGCATCCCCTCGACCTTCATCCCGGGGGTCTGCTCCACCCTCGCCACCAGCGCCGTTGCCAGCGTCTCGGTGCCGAGCCCGACGGCGGCGAGGTCGACACGGCGCAGCACGTCGGCCGGGGCGTCCTGCCGGTCGTAGGCGATCGCCCGGACCAGGGTCTTCAGCTGGCCCATCGCGGCGGCCGCCTCGAGGTCGTGCCCCACCACGTCGCCGATCACCAGCACGGTCGAGCCGTCGGGCTGCAGGAACGCGTCGTACCAGTCGCCCCCGATGGAGATCCCCCGGGTCGCCGGCCGGTAGCGCACCGCCAGCTCCAGGTGGTCGGGCTGGACCGGCTCGGACAGCAGGCTGCGCTGCAGCCGCTCGGCGACCTGGCTCTGGGCGCTGGCCAGCCGGGCGTTGTCCAGCCCGAGCGCGGCCCGCTTGGCGGCCACGCCCGCGGTGCGCAGGTCGGCGTCGGTGAACGGGCCGCGATCGCAGGTGTTGACCAGCGTGACGGCGCCGAAGATCTCACCGCGGGCGATCAGCGGGAAGGCCGCGACGGCACGGACGCGGAGGGCCCGGGCGGCCTCCAGCGCGTCGGCGTCACTGACCATGGCCTCCAGCTGCGCCGCGGAGAGGTCCTGGATGACCACCGGCGTCCCGTCGCGCATCGAGGTGGGCACCGGGGCGTTGGTCCGGTTGGAGCGGGCCCGCAGGTCGGCGTAACGGTCCAGCGCCGCGGCCTGGGCCGGGTCGCTGTGCGCGCGGCCGACGTCCCGCCGCCGGTTGCCCTCCACCACCGTCACCAGGCAGAAGTCGCCGAGGGCCGGCACGACCAGCTCGGCGAAGCGCTGCACCGCCTCGTCGGGGTCGAGGGTGGAGCCCATGGCCGTGCTGATGTCGCCCAGCAGCATCAGGTGCCGGCCGGCCAGCTCCGCCTCCGCGGCCGCCGACGAGGCGCGGGCAGCCGCGGCCTCGCGGGCCGCGATGGCCTCCTCGCGGGCCTCCTCGACCGCGTGCCGGGCCGTCACGTCGTCGTAGGTGACCACGAGGCCGGCGTCGGTGCGGAAGGCGTCGACCTGGAACCAGATCCCCAGCGGCTCGAACCACGCCTCGAAGGTGCGCGGTCCACCGGTGGCCGCGACGTGCCGGTAGTTCCGCTCGAACGGGCTGTCGAGGGTGTCGGGGTAGGCGTCCCAGATGACCCGGCCGATCAACGCGTCGACCGACTGGCCGAGCACCGCGGCCCCGGCGGGGTTCATGTAGCTGAAGCGCCACTCGTCGTCGAGCACGAACAGCGGGCGCGCCATCCCCTCGACCGCCTGCATCAGCAGCTCGGCCGGTGCCGTCCCGCCCGCAGTCATGCGCCTACTGTGCACCATCGCCGGGCCCCCACCCGGCTGCTCCGGCCCGCGGCGGGCCGGGAGTCCCCCCGCCGGGGTGGGGGCGGCGACCGGGCAGGGCCGGAAGACGACGAGAACGCGACGACGACGATGGACAGCGCGCCCCCGCCGTAGCCGGCGACGCCGACCGCCAGGCCGATCCGGTCGAACCCGGCTGCGATGCCGGCCAGGTCAGCGGGCACGGCCCCGCCCGGCGCGCACAGCTCGCACAGCCTCGAGTGCGTGACGGCGCCGCCGTTGACCGGCGCCGCGGCCACGTGGACGACGTCGTGGACGACCTCGTGGCGCATCGCCGAGAGCTCACCCTCGTCGACGGCGTCCTCGAGCCCGCCCTCGGGGAGGAGCGCGAGGGCGTCGGCGCACCAGGCCGCCAGCGGCACGTCCAGCAGGCAGACGGCGTTGGTCGACAGCTGCGGGTCGACGTGGACGGCCGGCGTGGCGCCGTCGTCGAGCGACACCGGGGAGCCGGGGAGACGGTGACGTCCTTGCCCGGGAGGCCTCGAGCAGGTCGCGGACGTCCTCGGGCGCGGGCAGGATCGGCGGCGCCGGTGAGGCGCTCACGCGAGGGCCCCGTCCAGCGCGTCGCGGAACGCCTCCCCGGCGGAGGGCTCCGGGGAGCCGCTGGTGCCGGTGCGCCGGATGCGACCCGGGCTGCGGCTCAGGCCTCCAGGCCGGCGACCAGCCGCTCGAGGACCGCCTGCACACCGGTCAGGTCGGCGACCCGGTGGCGGGCGGCCGTGCCGCCTGCACCGACCTTCACCGTCACGGCGTCGGGCAGCGCCCGGAAGGCGTCCTCGTCGGTGACGTCGTCGCCGAGGTACAGCACCGCGGCGGTCCCCAGCTCGTCGGCCAGCCGCCGCAGCCGGAGCCCTTGTCGGCGTCGGTGACGGCGAGCTCGAGCACCGCCTTGCCGGGTTTCGCGGTGAGCCCGGCGTCCGCGCCGGGGCCGGCGGCGACGTCGTCGAGCAGCCGCTCCCCAGCGGCGGGATCGGCCACCGTGCGCACGTGCACCGCGACGCTCGCCGGCTTGACCTCCAGCCGGGCCCCGGGCACCGCGGCGACGTACGGCCGCAGGGCCGCCGCCAGGGCGTCCCGCCGGCCGGCCAGCTCCCCGGCGATCGCCCCGTCGAACTCGGCCCCGTGGCTGCCCACCCAGCGGAACGGGCCGGACAGGCCGCTCGTCGTCCGCAGGTCCTCGACCCCCCGGCCGCTGACCAGCGCCACGGTGGCACCCCGGACCGCGGCCAGCCGGGACAGCAGGGCCCCGAAGCCGGGCTCGAGGACAGCGGCGGCCGGGTCGTCGCGCAGCCGGGCGAGGACGCCGTCGTAGTCGCTGGCCAGCAGCAGCGGCCGGTGCGCGCACAGCTCGTCCAGCGCCGCGGTCAGCGCCGGGTCCAGCATCACGCCTGCGCCTTCAGCTGGTCGAAGAACGAGTTCGCCCAGTGGTCGAGGTCGTGCTTGGCCAGGTACCGGCGCATCGCGCGCATCCGCTTGGCCGCCTCGACCGGCTCCATCCGCAGCGCCCGCAGCAGCTGGTTCTTGACCCCGGCGATGTCGTGCGGGTTCACCAGCAGGGCCTGCCTGAGCTCCGCGGCCGCCCCGGCGAACTCGCTGAGCACCAGCACGCCGCCGAGATCGCCGCGCGCCGCCACGTACTCCTTGGCCACCAGGTTCATGCCGTCCCGGTACGGGGTCACGAGCATGACGTCGGCCGCCCGGTACATGGCGGCGAGCTCCTCGCGCGGCATCGACTGGTTGAAGTACTGCACGGCCGACCCGGCCATCGAGCCGTAGAGGCCGTTGATGTGGCCGACCTGCTGCTCGATGGTCTCGCGCATGGTCACGTAGTGCTCGACCCGCTCCCGGCTGGGCGTGGCGACCTGGAGGAAGACGGTGGAGGGCGCCTCGATCGCGCCGTCCTCCAGCAGCTCCTGGAAGGCGTTGAGCCGCACGCCGATGCCCTTGGTGTAGTCCAGCCGGTCGACGCCCAGCACGATCTTGTCCGGCTTGCCGAGCTCCTTGCGGATCTCCGCCGCCCGGGCCAGCACCTCCGGGGAGCTGGCCAGCTCGTCGAAGGCGGCGACGTCGATGGAGATCGGGAAGGCCTTGGCGGTGACCGTCCGGCCCTCGTACTGGATCGAGCTGCCCTTGGTGGGCAGGTCGTGCAGCCGCCGCGCCAGGGAGACGAAGTTCGAGGCGGCGCTGGGCATCTGGAACCCGATCAGGTCCGCACCCAGCAGGCCCTCCACGATGGCCGAGCGCCACGGCAGCTGGGTGAACAGCTCGTAGGGCGGGAAGGGGATGTGCAGGAAGAAGCCGATGGTGAGGTCGGGGCGCTGCTGACGCAGCAGCGCCGGGACCAGCTGCAGCTGGTAGTCGTGCACCCAGACGATCGCGCCCTCGGCGGCCACCTGGGCCGCCCGGTCGGCGAAGCGCTTGTTGACCTGGACGTAGGTGTCCCACCAGGTGCGGTGGTACTCCGGCTTCTCGACGACGTCGTGGTAGAGCGGCCACAGTGAGGCGTTGGAGAAGCCCTCGTAGTAGCGGTCGACCTCCTCCTCGGACAACTCGACCGGCACCAGGTGCATGCCGCCGGAGTCGAAGGGGTCGGGCGCGTCGCCGGCCGAGCCGGACCACCCCACCCAGGCGCCGCCGCGGCCGGCCACGAAGGGCTCCAGCGCGGTGACCAGCCCGCCGGGGCTGCGCTGCCACCGGGTACTGCCGTCGGGGTCGGTGACCTGGTCGACGGGCAGCCGGTTGGCGACGACCACCACCGGGCTGTCGGCGTCGGGTGCGGGACCGTTCGTTTCCTCTGCCATACCGCGTCCGACCCTACTGACCCGGCCGGTCAGCCGCGAGCCAGCAGGTACCCCGCCGCCGCGACCCCGAGCCCCAGCACCAGGGTCGCGGCTCCGTAGCCGGCCGCCCGCAGCACCGCCCGCTCCTCCACCAGCCGGACGACGTCCCAGCCGAAGGTGGAGAAGGTGGTCAGCGTGCCGCAGAAGCCGGTACCGACCAGGGCCAGGACGCCGGGGGCCACGTCGCGCAGTCCCAGCAGCACGCCGAGCACCGCGCTGCCGGCGACGTTGACCGCCAGCGTGCCGGCCACGCTCCCCGGGCCGCGGCGCGCGACTGCGACCCGGTCGGCCAG
>JAOPWO010000214.1 GCA_025965635.1 Modestobacter sp.
ATCCCGGCCGGCCGCACCGACGTCGTCCCGCTCGCACCGGGAACCGTGCACCGGATCATGACCGGCGCACCCCTGCCGCCCGGGGCCGACGTCGTCATCCCCGTCGAGCTGACCGACGCCCGCACCGACGTCGTGGAGATCCGGGACGTGCTGCCGCTCGGCAGCCACCTGCGCCGGGCGGGTGAGGACATCGCCGCCGGTGACGTCGCGCTCTCCGCAGGCAGCCCCCTGGGCGCGGCCCAGCTGGGGCTGGCCGCGGCCGTCGGGCTGACCAGCCTCCCGGTGCGCCGCCGGCCGCGCGTCCTGGTGCTCTCCACCGGCAGCGAGCTGGTCGCGCCGGGAGGGCCGCTGCTGCCGGGCCAGATCTACGAGTCCAACTCCACCCTCCTCGCGGCGGCGGTCACGGAGGCCGGTGGCGAGGCGCGGCGGCTGCACTTCGTCCCCGACGACGTCGACCAGTTCCTGGCGGCGGTGCGCGCCGAGCTCGCGACGGCCGACCTGCTGATCACCAGCGGCGGCGTCAGCGCCGGCGCCTACGAGGTGGTCAAGGACGCCTTCGCGGGCCTCGGCACGGTCCGGTTCGAGAAGGTGGCGATGCAGCCGGGCGGGCCGCAGGGGGCCGGCACCGTCGACGGCGTCCCGGTGGTGACGCTGCCCGGCAACCCGGTGAGCTCCTTCGTCTCCTTCGAGGTGTTCGTCCGGCCGGCACTGCGGCGCGCGATGGGGTACGCGTTCCCCGACCGGCTGCACGCGCCCGCCCGGCTCACCGGCCCGCTGCGCTCACCCGCCGGCCGCCGCCAGTTCCTGCGCGGGCGCTACGACGGCGGGCAGGTCTCCCAGGTCGGCGGACCCGGCTCCCACCTCGTCGCCCACCTGGCCCGCGCCAACTGCCTGGTCGTCGTCCCCGAGGACGTCACCGAACTGCCCGCCGGCGCCGAGGTCGACGTCGTGCTGATCGAAGGAGCGCTCCAGTGACCGAACCGCGGCTCACCCACGTCGACGAGACCGGCGCCGCGCGGATGGTCGACGTCAGCGCGAAGCCGGTGACCGCCCGGGAGGCGACCGCGGCCGGCCGGGTCCTGATCGGCCCCGAGGTGGTCGCCCTGCTGCGCGGGAAGGGCGTTCCGAAGGGCGACGCCGTCGCCGTCGCCCGGATCGCCGGCATCGCAGGGGCCAAGCGGACGCCGGACCTCGTCCCGCTGTGCCATCCGATCGCGCTGCACGGTGTCACCGTCGACATCGAGGTGACCGACGAGGCGGTGGAGATCACCGCGACCGCGCGGACGGCCGACCGCACCGGCGTGGAGATGGAGGCGCTGACGGCGGTCGCCGTGGCCGGGCTGACGATGATCGACATGGTGAAGGCCGTCGATCCGCGAGCGAGCATCACCGACGTCCGGCTGCTGGCGAAGTCCGGCGGCAAGAGCGGGGACTGGACGCGATGAGCTCGCAGTCGGGTCACGGGGAGCTGCCCGCCGGGGCGCGGGCCGTCGTCGTCACCGCCTCCAACCGGGCCAGCGCGGGCGTGTACGCGGATCGGAGCGGACAGCTGCTCGCCGACGGACTCCGCCGGCTCGGCTTCACGGTGGATGGCCCGCACGTGCGCGAGGACGACGTGACGGTGCTGGCGGAGGTGCTGCGCGAGGCCGTGGCGTCCGGCGCGGACGTCGTCCTCACCACCGGCGGCACGGGACTCTCCCCCACCGACGTCACCCCGGAGGCCACCCGGCAGGTGCTCGAGCGGGAGGCACCGGGCCTCGCCGAGGCGGTCCGCCGGTACGGCGCCGAGAACGGGGTGCCGACGTCGGTGCTGTCCCGCGGCCTGGCAGGCACGGCCGGGCGCACCCTGATCGTGAACCTGCCCGGCTCGACCGGCGGCGTGCGCGACGCACTGGCCGTGCTGGGTCCACTGCTCCCGCACGTCGTGAGCCAGCTCCGCGGCGGCGACCACCCGCGCTGAGCTCAGTCGGGCAGCACGATCCGTTCGGTGTGCGTGTAGACGTTGCAGCCGTCGCCGCGGAGGAAGCCGACCAGCGTGATGCCCACCTCGCGGGCCAGCTCGACCGCCAGGGACGACGGGGCGGACACCGCCGCCAGCAGCGGGATCCCGGCCATCGCGGCCTTCTGGGTGACCTCGAAGCTCGTCCGCCCACTGACCATCAGCGCGTGCCCGGCCAGCGGCAGGCGGCCGTTCCGGACGCCGTCGCCGATCACCTTGTCGACGGCGTTGTGCCGGCCGACGTCCTCGCGCAGCGCGACGAGGTCCCCGGTCGCGGTGAACAGGCCCGCGGCGTGCAGCCCGCCGGTCTTGTCGAACACCTGCTGCGCCGCCCGCAGCCGGTCCGGGAGGGCCAGCAGCACCTCCAGCGGCAGTCGCACGTCGTCGGCGGCGACGTCGTAGACCGTCTTCGTCCGGATGGCGTCGATGCTGGCCTTGCCGCACACCCCGCAGGAGCTGGATGTGTAGAAGTTGCGCTCGAGGCCGGTGTCCGGGATCGGCACCCCCGGAGCCAGGTCGACGTCGACGACGTTGTAGGTGTTGCGGCCATCGGCGTCCACGGAGTCGCAGTACCGCAGCCCGGCGACGTCGTCGTGCCCGCCGATCACGCCCTCGGTGGCCAGGAAGCCGTGCACCAGGTCGAAGTCGTCGCCCGGCGTGCGCATGGTGACCGCCAGCGCCGTGCCGCCCAACCGGATCTCCAGCGGCTCCTCGGCGGCCACGGTGTCGGGCCGGGTGCTGTGCACCGGTCCTCGGATGCGCAGCACCGGCGTCCGGCTGGTCACTCGTCCCACGGCGACGACGGTACCCACATCGGGCCTCTACGGTGACGCGGTGGACCCGCTGCCGCCCTACACGGCCGTGGTGCTCGCCGGCGGCCGGGCCGCCCGCCTGGGTGGGCAGGCCAAGCCGCAGCTGCTGGTCGGGGGGCGCACGATCCTCGACGCGGTGCTGGCCGCCGTGACCGACGCCGACCGGCGGATCGTGGTCGGCCCGCCCCAGCCGGCGCCGGCCGACGTCGTCCAGATCCGGGAGCGACCGCCCGGCGGCGGGCCGGTGGCGGCCCTGCGGGCGGGGCTGGTCGAGGTGGCCACGGAGACGGTCGCGGTGCTCGCCGGCGACCTGCCGTTCCTCCCCGCGGCCCTGGTGACCGAACTGCGGACCCGGCTGACCGGCGACGGCGTCCTGGTGGTCGACGACACCGGGCGGGACCAGCTCCTGCTGGGCGTCTGGCGCACCGCGGCCCTGCGCACGGCGGTCGCCGACGCCTCCGGTCCCACGTCGCTGCGCAAGGTGCTGGCCCCGCTGGCGGTGCGGCGGCTTCGTCCGCCGGTCGTCCCCGGGTCGCCGCCCCCGTGGATGGACTGCGACACCCCCGCCGATCTGGCCCGCGCGCGAGAGTTGTCGGGGGATGCGGCCGGGTAGGGCCGCGGGATGTTCATCGCCGTCGCCGGGGCGCACGGGCAGGTCGCCCGCCGCCTGGGCCGCCTCCTGACCGCCCGGGGGGACACCGTCACCGGCCTCGTCCGCGATCCCGGGCACACGACCGACCTGTCCGCCGACGGTGTCACGCCGGTGGTGCTGGATCTGGAGCGCGCCGCGGTCGACGACGTCGCCGCCGTTGTCTCGGGCGCCGACGCCGTGGTGTTCGCGGCCGGCGCCGGACCAGGCAGCGGAGCCGCCCGCAAGGACACCGTCGACCGCGGGGCCGCCGTGCTGCTGGCCGATGCGGCGGAACGGGCCGGGGTCGGCGGCTACCTGCTCGTCTCGTCGATGGGCGTGGAGCGCGTCGCCGGCGGCGCAGCCCCGGACGACATCGACGAGGTCTTCACCGCCTACCTGCGTGCCAAGCTCGCCGCCGAGCACGATGTACTGGCCAGACCGGGGCTGCGGACCACGGTGCTGCGGCCCGGGGGCCTGACCGACCACCCCGGCACCGGCCGGGTCACGCTGGCGCGGACCGTGGAAGGCGGCAGCGTCCCCCGGGACGACGTCGCGGCGGTCCTGCTCGCGCTGCTGGACGCCGGCCGGGACGGCGTCGTCCTCGAGCTGGTCAGCGGTCCGACGCCGATCGCCGAGGCGGTCGCTGCGATCCCCTGATCAGTCCGCCGCCGGCCGCTCCCGCCGTGCACGGGTGACCGACGACCGGGCCGCGAGCCCGCCGTCGGAGGGGTAGTCGACACGCAGCAGGGTGAGGCCGTGCGCCGGAGCGACCGGCACCTCGCTGGACCGCTCGACGCGGGCCAGCAGTCCCACCGGCCACTCCGGAGGCCGCCGGCCCTCCCCCACGGCCGACAGGGCACCGACCAGGCTGCGCACCCTCGAGTGGCAGAAGGCGTCGGCCGAGGCGGCGATGGTGATCAGGTTCCCGCTGCGCTCGACCTCGAGCGCCAGCAGGGTCCGGATCGTGGTGGCGCCCTCGCGGCGGCGGCAGTAGGCGGCGAAGTCGTTCTCACCGATCAGGAGGCGTGCGGCGGCGGCCATGCCGTCGGTGTCGAGGGGCCGCGGCCAGCCGACCGTGTCCGCGCGGCGCAACGGCGGCGGGCCCGCCGGGTCGTCGGTCAGCCGGTATCGGTAGTGCCGGGCGAGAGCGCTGAAGCGGGCGTCGAAGTCCGACGGGGCCTCGGTGACCGCCGGAACGGCGATGTCGGGCGGCAGCACCCCCCGCAGCCGGCGGACGAGCCGGGTGCCCTGCGCCTCCCACAGTCCCCGGGGGACGTCGCAGTGCGCGACCTGACCGGTCGCGTGCACCCCGGCGTCGGTGCGCCCGGCCACGGTGAGTCCGACCGGGCAGCGCAGCACCGTGCTCAGCGCCTGCTCGAGATCACCCTGCACGGTGCGCTGGCCGGGCTGACGCGCCCAGCCGTGCAGCGCCGTCCCGTCGTAGGAGATCGCCAGGCGAAGACGGACGAGCCCGTCCCCACCGGGGGGAACGGGCTCGTCCGGGTACTGCAGGTCGTTCAGGGTCTTACTTGGGGTCCGGCGCGGCCTCGCCGCCGGGCGCCTGGACGCCCGCGGTCGCTGCGTCGCCCAGCTCGGCGGCCTCGATCTCGGCAGCGGCGGCCGCGGCGACCTCCGGCGAGAGCGACGGGTCGTCGACCACGGCGACGTTCTCCGCGATCGGCTCGGGGTTCACGTCGCTGTCGTCCTGGCGCTCACCGTCGGGGGTGAAGACGTCGGTGACGATCTCCTGCGCCTCGTCGTCGACGGACCCGTCGGTGACGGCCGGGGAGGTGTCCCCGCCGGGGCCGGTGCTCTCCCCGGTGCCCTCGGTGTCGGTGACCGGGACGGCCGTCTCGACGGCATCAGCGGTGACCTCACCGGAAGCGGCGGACGAGCCGGCGCCGGCGGCGAACGTCGTGCCACGGGCGCGCTCCGCCTCGCCGACGGCCTGCTGGCTCACGGTCAGCGCCTCGACGAGCTCGATGACCGCCATGGGGGCGTTGTCGCCCTTGCGCGGACCCACCTTGGTGATGCGGGTGTAGCCACCGGGGCGGTTCTCGTAGCGGGGACCGATCTCGGCGAAGAGCGTGTGGACCACGCTCTTGTCACGGATGGTCGTCATCACCTGGCGGCGGGCGTGCAGGTCACCGCGCTTGGCGAAGGTCACCAGCTTCTCGGCCAGGGGACGCAGGCGCTTCGCCTTCGTCTCGGTGGTCGTGATCCGCCCGTGCTCGA
>JAOPWO010000267.1 GCA_025965635.1 Modestobacter sp.
CAGCCCACCGACGGTGATCCCGACGGTCACGCCGAGTCCGCCCAGCGCGACGGCCGCGGAGAGCACCGGCAGCGCCCGCCGCTGGGCGTCGGCCTGCCGGTCGGCAGACGACAGGTCCCCGGTCACACCGCGAGTCTGCCCGCCCGGTCGGACGCTGTGCGGATCCGCTGGGTAGACAGGGGGGGTGCGCACCCCGAGAACGGACCGACGCAGCCGACTCCGCGCAGCGGTGGCCGTGCTGACCGGTGCCCTGCTCGTCCCGCTGGCCGGCTGCGGTGGGAGCGCCACCGGCGGGCCCGCCGCCCCGTCGTCCACCCCGTCCGGTGCCGGCACCACCCCGGGCACCGAGCCCGCTCCCCTGCCGACCGCCGCCGGCGGGTCCTGCGCCGAGCGGACGCTCGCCGACCTCGACCGGGCCGAGCGGATCGGCCAGCTGCTCATGGTCGGCGTGCCGGCGACCGACCCGGCCGGCGGCGCGGCGCAGATCGGCGACGTCCCGGTCGGGGGCGTCTTCCTCCGCGGCCGCAGCTCGGCCGGGGCCGCGGCCGTCAGCGAGGCCGTCGGCGCCGCGGTGGCCCAGCTGGGCCGGACTGCGTCGGTACCGATCCAGGTCGCGGTGGACCAGGAGGGCGGCGCGGTGCAGACCCTGCAGGGACCCGGCTTCGACCTGCTCCCCTCCGCCCTGGAGCAGGGCCGCCAGCCTCCCGAGCAGCTGCGCGCCACGGTCAGGGGATGGGCCAGGCAGCTGCGGGACGCCGGGATCACGATGGACCTCGCGCCGGTCGCCGACACCGTCCCGGCCGGCACCGAGGACTCCAACCCGCCGATCGGGGCCTCCTCCCGGGAGTACGGCAGCGACCCGGGCGCGGTGGCCACCGCGGTGACCGCCGTCGTCGCGGGCCTGCAGGACGCCGGGGTGGCGGCCACCCTCAAGCACTTCCCGGGCCTGGGCCGGGTGGACGCCAACACCGACACCGACGTCGGCGCCGCAGATCCGGAGACGGACCCGGATGACCCGTACCTGCAGCCGTTCGCGGCGGCCGTCGCGGACGGTGCGGCGGCGGTCATGGTCAGCTCGGCGACCTACCCGCAGCTGGACCCCGACCGGCTCGCCGTCTTCTCCCCCGCCGTCCTCGGCCTGCTCCGGGACCAGCTCGGCTTCACCGGCGTGGTGCTCAGCGACGACCTCGGCGCCGCGGCGGCGCTGGCCGCCGTGCCGGTCGGGCAGCGCGCGGTGGACGCGGTGGGCGCGGGGGTCGACGTCGTGCTCACCATCCGGACCGAGGACGCCGCCCCGATGGCCGCGGCCCTGGCCGAGCGCGCGACCACCGACCCGGCCTTCGCCGCGCGGGTCGACCGGGCCGCACTGCGGGTACTGGCCCTCAAGACCCGGTTCGGCCTGCTGACCTGCGGCTAGAGACCCATCGAGCGGCCGACGATCTCACGCATGATCTCGTTCGTGCCGCCGTAGATCGACTGCACGCGGGCGTCCCGCCAGGCCTTGGACACCGGGTACTCGTCCATGTAGCCGTAGCCGCCGTGCAGCTGCAGACACCGGTCGGCGACCTTGTTCTGCAGCTCGGTCGTCCAGTACTTGGCCATCGCGGCGTCGGTGGCGGTCAGGTCACCGGTGCCCAGTTGGCGCATGCACTCGTCGAGGAAGGTCCGGGCGATGGTCACCTCGGTCTGCAGCTCGGCGAGGACGAACCGGGTGTTCTGGAAGGAGCTGACCGGCTTGCCGAACGCGGTCCGGCCGGTCACGTACTCGACGGTCCGGGCGAGCACGGTCTCGCACATGGCGACGGCGGTGACGGCGATCGACAGCCGCTCCTGGGGCAGGTTCTCCATCAGGTGACCGAACCCGCCGTGCTCGGTGCCGAGCAGGTTGGCGGCCGGCACCCGGACGTCGGAGAAGAACAGCTCCGCGGTGTCCTGCGCCTTCAGCCCGACCTTGGCCAGGTTGCGGCCGCGGGTGAAGCCCGGCATCTCCCGCTCCACGACGAGCAGGCTGGTCCCGCGCGAGGCCGGCACGTCGGTGTCGGTGCGGGCGACCACGACCACCAGGTCGGCGTTGATGCCGTTGGTGATGAAGGTCTTGGAGCCGTTGAGCACCCAGTCCCCGCCGTCCCGGCGGGCGGTGGTCCGGATGCCCTGCAGGTCGCTGCCGGTGCCCGGCTCGGTCATCGCGATGGCGCTGATCAGCTCGCCGGCACAGAAGCCGGGGATCCACCGGGCCTTCTGCTCCTCGGTGCCGAGGTCGCGGAGGTACGGGCCCACGACGTCGTTGTGCAGGGTGAATCCGACGCCGGTGGCGCCGATCCGGGTCAGCTCCTCGTCGACGACGGCGTGGTACCGGAAGTCGGGGACGCCGCCCCCGCCGTACCGCTCGTCCTGGTCGATGCCGAGGAATCCCTGCGCACCGGCGGCGGTCCAGATCTCCCGCGGCACGATCCCCGCCGTCTCCCACCGGTCGTGGAAGGGGGCGACGTTCCTCTCCAGGAAGGTCCGGACGCTGTGCCGGAAGTCCTCGTGGTCTGCCTCGTACAGCGAACGGCGCATGCCGCGCAGTCTTGCTCAGCCCCAGCGCCGGCCGACAGCCCGGTGGTCGAAGGCCGGCTTGATCTCGCGGTTCAGGAACCGGCCCTTGCTCTCCGCCCGGAGCAGCGACAGCGCCCGCTCGGGCGGCACCTCGAGGTAGTGGTAGACGCGGCCGTCGTGGAAGACGATCTCCAAGACCCGCTGTTCCTCGTCGTAACCGACCGTCGCGATGTTCGACGAGTCGACGCGCGTCCGCAGCATCGTCCCTCCAGCGGGATCGGCGAATCACCCCATTGTGATTCGCCGGTGGCCCGCTGGCGAGACCGCTGAGCCCGGCGAACCGTCGTACCGCTGTGGACACTGGGAGCGTGCCCGCCACCCCCGCCGCGTCCTCGTCGGCGCTGGACCGGTTCTCCGCGCCCACCCAGGCGTGGTTCACCGGCGCCTTCGTCGAACCGACGGCCGCGCAGGAGGGCGCCTGGCAGGCCATCAGCAGCGGGGAGCACGCACTCGTCGTGGCGCCCACCGGCTCGGGCAAGACCCTCGCTGCGTTCCTGTGGTCGCTGGACCGGCTGGCTGCCAGCCCGCCGGCCGACGAGCAGACCCGCTGCCGGGTTCTCTACGTCTCCCCGCTGAAGGCGCTGGCCGTCGACGTCGAGCGCAACCTCCGGGCCCCGCTGGCCGGCATCGGCCAGGCGGCCGCCCGGCTGGGGCTCCCCCGGCCGGAGATCGCGGTCGGCGTGCGATCCGGCGACACCCCCGCCGACGAACGCCGGGCCTTCGCCCGCCGCCCGCCCGACATCCTGATCACGACGCCGGAGTCGCTCTTCCTGCTGCTCACCAGCCAGGCGCGGGAGGCGCTGCGCGGGGTGGAGACGGTGATCCTCGACGAGGTGCACGCGGTCTGCGGCAGCAAGCGCGGGGCGCACCTCGCGGTCTCCCTCGACCGGCTCGACGAGCTGCTCGAGCGCCCGGCCCAACGGATCGGCCTGTCGGCGACGGTCCGCCCGATCGAGGAGGTGTCCACCTTCCTGGCCGGCGGCCGGCCGGTGCAGGTCGTCGCGCCGCCGTCGACCAAGCGGTGGGACCTCTCGGTGGTCGTCCCGGTCGAGGACATGAGCACCCTGGGCCGGCCCACCGGCGAGCTGGAGGGCTCCGCCGCCGGGAACCAGCCGCGGACGTCGATCTGGCCGGCCGTCGAGGAGCGGGTGCTCGACCTGATCGAGAGCCACCGCAGCACGATCGTGTTCGCCAACTCCCGGCGGCTGGCCGAGCGGCTCACGAGCCGGCTCAACGAGCTGGCCTACGAGCGGTCCACCGGCGAGACGCTCCCGCCGGGCACCAGCCCCGCGCAGGTCATGGCGCAGGCCGGAGCCGGCGGTGGGCTGCCGGTCGCCTTCCGTCCGGTCGCCTCCGCACACCACGGCTCGGTGTCCCGGGAACAGCGCGCAGTCGTGGAGGAGGCGCTGAAGTCCGGCCGGCTGCCCGCCGTGGTCGCCACCTCCAGCCTCGAGCTGGGCATCGACATGGGCGCGGTCGACCTGGTCGTGCAGGTGGAGTCACCGCCCAACGTCGCCTCGGGGCTGCAGCGGGTCGGCCGGGCCGGTCACCAGGTGGGGGCGGTCAGCAAGGGCGTGATCTTCCCGAAGTTCCGCGGTGACCTGGTGCAGAGCGCCGTGGTCGCCGAGCGGATGCGCGCCGGGGCGATCGAGTCGACCCGGTACCTGCGCAACCCGCTGGACGTGCTCGCCCAGCAGGTCGTGGCGATGGTGTCCGAACGTCCGCGCACGGTGGACGAGGTCGCCACCGTCCTGCGCCGGTCGGCGGCGTTCGCCTCGCTGCCGGACTCGGCGCTGCACGCGGTGCTGGACATGCTGGCCGGCCGCTACCCCTCCGACGCCTTCGCCGAGCTGCGTCCCCGGCTCACCTGGGACCGGGTCACCGACACCCTCACCGCCCGCGCCGGCGCCCAGCGGCTGGCCGTCACCAGCGGTGGAACCATCCCCGATCGCGGCCTCTTCGGCGTCTTCCTCGTCTCCGGCGCCGGAGAGGGCGGCAAGCGGGTCGGCGAGCTCGACGAGGAGATGGTCTACGAGTCACGCACCGGCGACGTCTTCCTGCTCGGTTCCTCGTCCTGGCGGATCGAGGAGATCACCCACGACCGGGTGCTGGTCAGCCCGGCGCCCGGGCAGCCCGGGAAGATGCCCTTCTGGCACGGCGACACCCTCGGCCGGCCACTGGAGCTCGGCCGGGCGCTCGGGGCCTTCCTCCGCGAGGTCGGCGCCGCGAACCCCGC
>JAOPWO010000285.1 GCA_025965635.1 Modestobacter sp.
GGCCGCCGCCGGCCAGCAGCACCTCGTGGGTGCCGCGTTCGATGATCCGGCCGACTTCCACCACCAGGATCTGGACGGCGTTGCGGATGGTCGACAGCCGGTGCGCGAACACCAAGGACGTGCGACCGGCCAGCGCGGCGTCCAGCGCGTGCTGGACGGCGACCTCCGACTCGCTGTCCAGGTGCGCGGTGGCCTCGTCCAGGATCACCACCCCCGGCCCCTTGAGCAGCACCCGGGCGATCGCCAGCCGCTGCTTCTCCCCGCCGGACATCCGGTAGCCCCGGTCGCCGACCACGGTGTCCAGCCCGTCGGGCAGCGAGGCGATCAGCGCGGCGATCCGCGCTCCGGTCAGCGCCGCCCAGAGCTCGTCGTCGGTGGCCTCCGGCCGGGCGTAGCGCAGGTTGGCCCGGATCGTGTCGTGGAACAGGTGGGCGTCCTGGCTGACCACGCCGATCGCCGCGCGCAGCGAGGTGCTGGTGGCGCGGCGGACGTCGACCCCGCCCACCCGGACGGCACCGCCGGTGACGTCGTACAGCCGGGGCACCAGGTTGGCGATGGTGGACTTGCCGGCTCCCGAGTGCCCCACCAGCGCCACCAGCTGACCGGGCTCGGCTCGGAAGCTGACGTCCTCCAGCACCGTCGCCGGCGGTCCGCCGTGCTCGGGCAGCGCTACGTCCTCCAGGGAGGCCAGCGAGACGTCCTTCGCCGCCGGGTAGCTGAAGGACACGGAGTCGAACTCGACCGACCGGTCGCCGGCCGGGACGTCGACGGCGTCCGGGGCCTCGGCGATCATCGGTGCCAGGTCGAGCACCTCGAAGACGCGGTCGAAGCTGACCATCGCGCTCATCACGTCGACCCGGACGTTCGCCAGCGCGGTCAGCGGCCCGTAGAGGCGGGACAGCAGCAGCGCCAGGGCGACGACGTCGCCCGGGCTGAGCTCCCCGGTGAAGGCCAGCGTGCCGCCCAGGCCGTAGACGAGCGCGGTGGCCAGCGCGGCGACCAGGGTCAGGGCGGTGAAGAAGGTCCGGCCGTACATGGCCGAGAGCACGCCGATGTCGCGGACCCGGGCCGCGCGGTCGCGGAAGGCCTCGGCCTCGGCCTCGGGCCGGCCGAACAGCTTGACCAGCAGCGCGCCGGAGACGTTGAACCGCTCGGTCATCGAGGAGTTCATCGAGGCGTTGAGGCCGTAGGCCTCCCGGGTGATCTCCTGCAGGCGCTTGCCGATCCGGCGGGCAGGCAGCACGAACAGCGGCACCAGCACGATCGACAGCAGGGTGATCTGCCAGGACAAGGTGAGCATCACCGTGGCGGTGAGCACCAGCCCGATGACGTTGGAGACCACGCCGGACAGGGTGGAGGTGAACGCCTGCTGGGCGCCGATGACGTCGTTGTTGAGCCGGCTGACCAGCGCGCCGGTCTGGGTGCGGGTGAAGAAGGCCACCGGCATCTGCTGCACGTGCTCGAAGACCCGGCTGCGCAGGTCGTAGATGACGCCCTCGCCGATCCGGGAGGAGTACCAGCGCTGGGCCAGCGAGCTCGCCGCATCGACCAGGGCCAGCCCGGCGATGAACAGCGCGATCCGCGTGATGTCACCGGCCGTGCCCGACAGCCGGGCGATCCGGTTGACGATGTCGCCGGCGAGCAGCGGGGTCAGCACGCCGATCAGCGCGGACAGCACCACCAGGGACAGGAAGGCGGTGAGCTCCCGGCGGTAGGGCCGGGCCACGCCCAGGATCCTCCGGACCGTCCCCTCCGGGATCTCCCGGGCGGATGCCGCGGGGTCCCGGCGGAACGAGCGCATCGCCGCCATCGAGGTCATGCCACCGTCCACGTCCGGCCCCCTCCCCTCACTCCACCGCTCCCGTCCACGCGAACCGCGGCGGGGGGACGGCTGTTCCGCTCAGCGCGCAGCCAGGGCGTGCAGTCGGCGGACCTGCGCGGCCCGCTCGGCCGCGTCCTGGGTCGCGACGTCGGCGGTGACCGCGCTGCGCAGCAGGGCGAGGGTCTCACGGCTGGCGTCGACGTCGACGGCCACCAGCGCCGCGACCAGGTCGCGGACGGCGTCGGTCAGTTCCTCGGCCGGGACGGCGGCGTTCGCCAGCCCGATGGCCACCGCCTCGGCGGCACCCACCGGCCGGCCGGTCAGGCAGATCTCGACGGCCCGGCTGTAGCCGACCAGCTGGACCAGCGTGCTGGTGCCGGTGAGGTCGGGCACCAGGCCGAGCACGGCCTCGGGCAGCCGCAGCTGGACGTCCTCGGTGACGACCCGCAGGTCGCAGGCCAGGGCCAGCTGGGCGCCGGCCCCGATCGCGTGCCCCTGGACCGCGGCGACCGACACGACCCCCGGCGCGCGGAGCCAGCGGAACGCGGCCTGGTAGCCGCGGATCCGCTCGGCAGCCAGCTCCGGCGGCAGCGTGGCCAGCTCCCGGAGACCGCCCGGGACCTCAGGACCGGCGCTGAACAGGCTGCGGTCCAGCCCGGCCGAGAACGACCGGCCGGCGCCCTGGACGACGACCACCCGCACGTCGTCGTCCACGCTGTCCCCGACCGCGCGCAGCGCCTCCCAGGTCTCCGGCGTCTGGGCGTTGAGCTGGTCGGCCCGGTCCAGCGTCACGGTGAGGACGGCGCCGTCCCGCGCCGTCCGCACCCACCCGCGGAGCTCCCCGGAGGACGAGCTCACCCCGCCTTCTTGGCGTTTCGGTTGGCGCCGCCGCGACCCCGCAGCGTCGCACCGGACTCCGACAGGAGCCGGTGCACGAAACCGTAGGAGCGGTTGGTGGAGGTGGCGAGCGAGCGGATGCTCTCCCCGCCGTCGTACCGCTGACGGAGCTCGTCAGCCAGCGACGTCCGGTCGCCGCCGGTGATGCGCTTGCCCTTGCCCAGGTCCGTGGTGCTCGAGTCGGCCATGACTCCCCTCCGTGCCAGCGCGGCACCGGCTTCCGCCAGGGCATCCGCTGGTCGCCTGGCGCCGCTGTCCGGGTGACGTCGGCGTCCCGAGGCCATGATCACCCGCCGGTGCGTGCTCGGCCACCGGAACCGGAACGGTCCCGTAGCGCGTGAGCGGATCGCGGTTCAGGCGAGCGAGACCAGGTCGGCGAAGTCCTCGCTCCAGGTGTCCTCCGTGCCGTCGGGCAGGATGATCACCTTGTCCGGGCGGAGCGCGTGGACGGCCCCCTCGTCGTGCGTGACCAGCACGATGGCCCCGGCGTAGGTGCGCAACGCCTCCAGCACCTGCTCCCGGCTGGCCGGGTCGAGGTTGTTGGTCGGCTCGTCGAGCAGCAGCACGTTGGCCGCCGAGCAGACCAGCGCGGCCATCGCCAGCCGGGTCCGCTCTCCGCCGGAGAGGGTGCCGGCGCGCTGGTCGACCGTCTCGCCGGAGAACAGGAAGGCCCCGAGTATCCGGCGCAGCTCGGTGTCGGTCGAGTCGGGGGCGGCCGACCGCATCACCTCCAGCAGCGTGCGATCCATGTCGATGGTCTCGTGCTCCTGCGCGTAGTACCCGATGCGCAGCCCGTGCCCGGCCTTCACCTCGCCGGTGTCGGGCGTCTCGGTGCCGGCCAGCATCCGCAGCAGCGTCGTCTTCCCGGCGCCGTTGAACCCCAGTACGACCACCCGGGTGCCCCGGTCGATGGCCAGGTCGACGCCGGTGAAGATCTCCAGCGAGCCGTAGCTCTTGCTCAGGTGCTCGGCGGTGAGCGGGGTCTTGCCGCCGGGGGCGGGGGTGGGGAACCGGAGCTTGGCCACCCTGTCCTCGACCCGGACGTCGGCCAGCCCGGCCGCCAGCCGCTGCGCGCGCTTGTCCATGCTGTGCGCGGCCTTGGCCTTGGTCGCCTTGGCGCGCATCTTGTCCGCCTGCGCGGTCAACGCGTCGATCTTCTTCTCGGCATTGGCCCGCTCTGACTTCCGGCGGCGCTCGTCGGTCTCCCGGGCGTCCAGGTAACGCTTCCAGCCCAGGGTGTAGATGTCGACGGTGGCCCGGTTGGCGTCCAGATGCCAGACCTTGTTGACCACGGCCTCGAGCAGTTCGACGTCGTGGCTGATCACGACCAGGCCACTGCGGTGGCCGGCCAGGAAGCCCTTGAGCCAGACGACGGAGTCGGCGTCCAGGTGGTTGGTCGGCTCGTCGAGCAGCAGCGTGTCGGCGTCGGAGAACAGGATCCGGGCGAGCTCCACCCGCCGGCGCTGGCCACCGGAGAGGGTGTGCAGCGGCTGGGCCAGGACCCGGTCGGGCAGGCCGAGGTTGGTGCAGATGCGGGCGGCGTCGCTCTCCGCGGCGTACCCGCCCATCGCGGCGAACTGGTCCTCCAAGCGGCCGTAGCGCCGGACTGCCTTGTCCCGCTCGGCGTCGTCGGCCGGTTCGGCCATGGCGACCTGGGCCTTGGTCAGCTGGTGCTTGAGGACGTCGAGGCCCCGGCCGGACAGCACCCGGTCGCTGGCGGGGATGTCGAGGTCGCCGCTGCGCGGGTCCTGCGGGAGGTAACCGAGTTCCCCGGTCACCTCCACCTTGCCCGCGTGCGGAACCCGCTCACCGGCCAGGGTCGTGAGGGTGGTGGTCTTGCCGGCGCCGTTGCGTCCGACGAGGCCGATCCGGTCGCCCGGTTGCACCCGCAGGTTGGCCTCACTGATGAGGATGCGGGCGCCGGCACGCAGCTCTAGGCCGGTCGTCGTGATCACTGACCCCAGGGTAGGCGCTCCGCGCCGATGTTCCGACCCGGTCTCCGGTGATGTGGACGGCATTGCCCGTCCGGGGGGGGCGTTGGGGAAAACCGGCCGCCACCTGCCACGCGCCCGCGAGGATGCGTCCATGTACTCCTCCCCGGCGCCGCCCGGTCCTCCCTGCCCGGTCTGCGGCACGCCCGTGTCCGGTGCGCCGGAGGCGGTCTGCCCGGGCTGCGGGCTGCCGGCGGCCGGCCAGGCCGCGACCGTGGTCGCCCGGATCGGCGCCACCCTGCACGAGCTGGCCCGCGACCGGGACGCCCTGCTCGTCACGCTCCGGGCAGCCGCGCCCGGCCGGGCCAACGCTCCCCGGCCGGCCGGCCCGCCCCCGTCACCACCGTCGTGGACACCGCCCGCCACCGCTCCCCTCCCCCGGCGGGAGCGCCGGCGGCTGAGCCCGCAGCAGGTGCTCCTGGGCCTGGGCGCGCTGCTGCTGGTGGCGGGTGCCCTGGCGTTCGTGGCGGTCGCCTGGACCCGGCTGGGGGTCACCTTCCAGGCGCTGGTGCTGCTGGCGGTCACTGCTGCGGCCTGGGCGGCGTCGGCCTGGGCGGCGCGCCGCGCGTTGCGGGCCACCGAGGAGGCGCTGGCCGCCGCGGGCGCTGCGCTGCTGGCGGTCGACCTGGGGGCCGCCCATGCTCTGGGGCTCCTCGGTGCCGACGCGGTGCCGCTGCGGCTGTGGACGGCGCTGTCCTGTGCCGTCGTCGGCGCGGTCGCCGGTGCGCTGCACCTGGTCACCCGCTCCACCACGACCTGGCCGCTGGTGTGCCTGCTGGCGGCCCAGCCGGTGGCGGTGCTGCTCCTCCCGCCGGACGTGCTCGGGAGCCCGGTGGGCGTCGCCGTGGTGCTGGCGATCGCGGCTGCCGACCTGGCCGCCACCCAGCTGCTGCGCCCGGGCGTCGACCGGGTCGCGCACCTGCTGGCCAGGCTGTGGGCGGTCGTCGGGGTCCTGGGCGGGCTCGGCCTCGCGGCCGGGGACGACACGGCCGAGTCGTGGGGCGCGACCGCG
>JAOPWO010000307.1 GCA_025965635.1 Modestobacter sp.
CGGTGCTCGGTGTGCCCGACGACGAGGCGCCGTCGCTCCGCCGGCTCTCCGAGGAGCTCGCCGCCACCGTCGGCCACCACGGCGCCGACCCGGCCGACATCGTCCGGATCGCCAAGGAGTTCGCCGCCCTGCTCGCCCCGTCGCTGGAAGCGGCCGCCGCAGCCGAGGCGGAGGAGACGATCCTGCACACCATCGCGGCTGCCGAGCGCACCGCAGGCCTGCCCCGGCACGACTCCACGCGGTTCGTCATGGAACTGCTCATCGCAGGCAACATCACGACGACCGACCACATCGGGAACAGCATGATGCTGCTCGCCCGCGACCCGGAGCTGGCCGACCGGCTGCGCGACGATCCCTCCCGGCTCGGCTTCTTCATCGAGGAGTCGCTGCGGCTGGAGTCACCCATCCAGGGGCTGTTCCGGATCGCCACCCGCGACACCGAGGTGGCCGGCACGCCCATCCCGGCCGGCTCGCGGATCCAGGTCATGTTCGGCTCGGGCAACCGGGACGGGAGCTTCGTCGAGCGGCCCGACGAGATGGACCTGGCCCGGAAGTCGCCGTCGGCCCACATGGCCTTCGGCCGGGGGATCCACTCCTGCCTGGGCAACATCGTCGCCCGGATGGAGAGCCGGGTGGCGCTGGAGACGCTGCTCGGGAGCATCCCGCGGTTCGAGCTCGCGGTGGACGCCGGCGCGGTGGAGTTCCTGCCGAGTCTGGCCAACCGCGGCCCCCGCGCGCTCCCCCTGCGCCTGCAGTGGTGAGCCCCCGACCGACCGTCGCGGTCGTCACCGGCGGCGCCCGCGGCATCGGCCGGGCGATCGCCCGGCGGCTGGCCGCCGACGGTCACGCCGTCACGGTGCTCGACGTGCTGGAGCCCGAGGACGGCGCGCTGCCGGGCATCGACGTGCTCTCCTGCGACGTGACCGAACCCGACCAGCTCGAGGCCGCCATGACGACGGTGGCCGGCCGCGGCGGGGGCATCGACGTCCTCGTCAACAACGCCGGGCTGATCTCGCCCCGCCGGCCCTACACCGACAGCGGCAAGGCCGAGCTGATGCGCTACCTGGAGGTCAACGCGGTCGGCTACGCGCTGGCCACCCAGGCCGGCCACCCGTGGCTGGTGGCCGGCGAGCGGGGCTGCGTGGTCAACGTCGCCTCCCGCACGTTCTTCACCGGCAGCCCCGGTCAGCTGGCCTACGTGGCCAGCAAGGGCGCGGTGATCGGGATGACCCGGGTGCTCGCCCGCGAGCTGGGCCCGCACGGCGTCACGGTCAACGCCGTCATGCCCGGGCAGGTCGCCACCCCGGGCACCGAGCAGTACAACGACGAGGCCGACTTCGACCGCACGATGGCCGCCCAGGCGATCCGCCGGCGGGTGCGGCCCGAGGACCTGGCCGGTCTGGTGTCGTTCCTCGCCGGCCCGGACGCCCGGATGATCACCGGCCAGACGATCATCTGCGACGGCGGCGGCCACCTGCACTGAACGGAGTGCCACCGCGCAGGGGACCTGCGCGGTGGCACTCCACCCAGCGGGGGTCAGCGGGGCAGGCCCAGGGCGCGGGCGACCAGGTTGCGCTGGATGTCGTTGGTCCCGCCGGCTACCACGGCCATGATCGAGAACCGCAGCGCCGACTCGAACGACTCCGGCGCGCCGGCCGGACTCCCGCCGGCCAGCGCGGCCGCGGGGCCGAGCACCCGCAGCACCACCTCGCCGAACTCCTCCTCGAGTTCGCTGCCCACGATCTTGGCCATCGGCGCCTCCGCTCCGGTGCCGGCACCGGGGTCGAGGGTGCGCCGGGTGCTGGCCGCGACCAGCGCTCGGGCCGCCTGCAGCCGCGCGGCGACGGTGGTCAGCTCCCGCCGGGCCGCCGAGCCCCGCCCGCCGGCCAGCGACGGGTCCGCCCGCAGCAGCGCGAGCAGGTCGTCGAAGAGCCGGAGCAGCCGGGCGGTGCCGGAGGCGATCACGATCCGCTCGTGCGCCAGCGCCTCGGTGAGCACCTGCCAGCCGCCGTTGACCTCGCCGATCCGGGCGGCGTCGGGGATCCGGACGTCATCGAAGAACGAGGTGCACGAGATCCCGCCGGCCAGCGACCGGTGCGACTGGATGCTCCAGCCAGGCAGGCCGACCGGCACGCAGAACACGGTGATCCCGGCGTGTGCCTTCGCCGCCGGGTCGGTGCGCACGGCCAGCCAGATCCACTCCGCCTTGTCGGCCCCGGTCCCCCACATCTTGGTGCCGTTGACCACCCACTCGTCGCCGTCGCGCACCGCGCCGGTGCGCAGGTGTGCCAGGTCGGAACCGGTCTCGGGCTCGGAGTACCCGAGGTAGAACGGCATCCGGCCGCGGCTGATCAGCGGCAGGAACTGCGCCTGCTGCTCGGCGGTGCCCAGGTGGGCGATGGAGGGGGCGAGCATCCCGGCGGCGGTGCGGGCCAGCCGGGCGAGCCCGGCGTAGGTCAGCTCCTCGCTGATCGCCACCTGCTCGGCCGGCTCGGCACCGCGCCCGCCGTGCTCCGGGGCGAGGCCGGGAGCGAGGTAGCCGGCGTCGGCGAGCAGCTCGACCAGCGCCGGGTCCTCCCCGGTGAGACCCGCCGGGACCCGGTCGGCGATGAAGGAGCGCACCTCGGCGCGGGCCGCCTCGGCTCGCTCCCCCAGGTCCAGCGGCGGCAGCGAGCCGCCGCGCTCCAGCAGCAGATCGGCCGGCTCACCCACGGCCAGGGGCAGCGCCGCCAGCCGGGTCACGTCGGCGTGCACCCGGCGGAACAGCCAGGGCGCCTCGTGCTCCTCGAAGTAGCCGGTGGCGGCCAGGGTGTGGTGCGCGCCGAACTGCACCCGCGGCGCCGCGACGACGGCGTGCGCGACGGCGAGCTCGGCGGCCAGCAGCCAGCTCGGGTCGCCGGCCAGTCCCAGCTGCACCGCCTCGTCGGCCAGCGCGGTGAACGCGGCGACGTCGATCGCGCCGTCGACGCTGCGGTGCGAGACCGCCTGGAACGCCCCGATCGGCTTGCCGAACTGGTGCCGCAGCGAGGCGTGCGCCAGGGCGAGCTCGGCCGACCGTGCGGCCGCCCCGCAGGCCCGCGCCGCCAGCGACAGCCGGAGCACC
>JAOPWO010000338.1 GCA_025965635.1 Modestobacter sp.
GCCGCGGTCGAGGGAAGGATCATGAGCAGCACGTCGGTGCCCCCGAGCTCGGCCGGCAGGTCGTCCTCGGTGACCACGGCGAACCCGGAGCGCTCCCCCGCGCTGCGCCCGACGCCGCGGACCTCCGCGCCGAGCCCGCGCAGCAGCGGCGCCAGGTGCCGGCCGATGTTGCCGAACCCCCAGACGAGCACGCGGGCGCCGAGCAGCGTGGTCACCGCGCCGTCGGGGTGCAGCGGCTGCAGTCCGCCCAGGTCGTCGGCCCAGCGGTGCTCGGCCTGTGCCCGCGCGGCGGCGGGCAGCCGGCGCACGAGGGCGAGCACCAGCGCCAGGGCGTGCTCGGCGACCGGCACGTCGTGCAGGCCGGTGCCGGCGGTGATGAGGACGTCGTCGGGGAAGCGTGCGGCGAGGACGGCGTCCGGACCGGCGGCCAGGGTCTGCACCCAGCGCAGCCGGGGCATCCGGCCGGCGACGGCGGCGAGGTCGGCGCCGGAGTTGCCCCACACCACCAGCGCCTCGGCGTCCAGGTGCTCGTCCGGCACGGGACCGGCCACCTCGTAGGTGACCGCCTCCACCTCGGCCGGCAGCACCGGGTCCAGCGGGAGGGAGTTCGGGAGCAGCAGCTTCATCGGGTGGTGGCCTCTCTCGGGATGCAGGCGTGCCGGCCGGTCACCGGGCCGGGACCGGCCGTGCGGACCCGTGGCGGAGCGGACCCGGCAGCAGCACACCGCCATCGTGCAGAGCTGCCGCGCGGCTGTCCGACCCGGCCCTCCGGCTGTCCGACCCGGCCCTCCGGCTGGCCCGGGCCGGGCTGCCGCGGATGTGACGGGACCGCTGGTGGCGGATGCACGACCGCGACCCGGTCATGAACGGGGTCCAGGGCCGCCTCGCGCCCACCGGGGACGCCGCACACCCGCCGCTGCGCAGGGGGCGGTCATGGCCATCGAGGACGCCGGGGCCCTCTCCGCGCACGTCGGAGCGCAGCTCGCCGCCGGGCACCCGGAGGGGGATGCCACGTTGGCCGCCCAACCAGTCCGGCGCCGAGCGGGAGGCACGGGACGCCGTGCCGCGCGGGCGCGAGGAGCACGACGACGGCTTCGTCGACTGCTGCACGGGCCCACTGCGCTCACGCCCGACCAGGAGCCGCCGACGTTCACGCCGCAGCCGCTCGAGCTGCCCGCCGACGCCTGAGCCGGGCGGGCGTCCGCCCAGGTCGTCGGCGGACGTCCGGGCCCGGCCGGTGGGCTCAGCCGCCGCTCGGGCCCCGCGGGGCCTCCGCGGGGCGTCGGGTCGCCCGCACCTGCTCCGGTGGCCCCCAGCCGGCGCCGGTGCCGTCGGTGTGCACCACCTCGTCCTCCCAGGGAAGCCGGTAGGAGCCGGCCACCAGGTCCTGCATGTACGTGTAGGGACAATCCCGTGCCCCGCCCGGGACCGCGACGTACCCGCGGTGCCCCAGCTGGTAGATGTTGTTCTCCACGCCCCAGCCGCGCCGTGCCTCGTCGGCCCGGGCCGGCACCACCTCGGCGGTCACCACCCGGTCGGGGAAGCCGTCACCCTGCGCCAGCACCGTGCCGTCGACGTCGCAGACCATCGCCTCGCCCTGCGACCAGATGCCGGTGGCGTCCGGCCCCGCCAGGCAGACCGAGGCGGTGTAGGCGAGGTTGTGGAAGGCGTTGGTCTGGTTGGTGATCCGCCAGGAGTGCTGGATCGGGTAGGTGTAGCCCGCCGTCCGCAGGATGACGTTCGCGCCGCGGTAGGCGGCTTCCCGGGCCACCTCCGGGAGCATCCCGTCGTGGCAGATGACCAGCGCCAGCCGCGACCCGGCCGGGCCGTCGCAGACGGGGACGCCCAGGTCGCCGGGCTGCCACGGCTCCATCGGCACCCATGGGTGCAGCTTGCGGTAGTACAGCTTCACCTCACCGGCGTCGTCGACGATGATCCCGCTGTTCCACGGTGCGCCGTCGGGGTTGCGCTCCATGAGCGAGAAGCACCCCCAGACGCCCGCCTCCGCGCACGCCGCGCGCAGCAGGGCGATCTCCGGGCCGTCCAGGTCCACGAGCAGGGCGTCGTCCAGCCAGCTGTCCGGGTCCAGGCCGTTGAGGCTGTACTCGGGGAACACCAGCAGGTCCAGGGTCGGCAGGCCACGCTTGGCGCCGCGCACCTGGTCGGCGAGCCGGCGGGCCGTGTCCATCAGGTGGCCGGGTTCGGTGACCACCGGCACCCGGGCCTGCACCAGACCCAGGACGAGCGCGCCGGGTGAGGGGTTGAGACCGCCGAGGCCGGTCATCGGGCCGTCCTGGGACGGCGGCGGACGGGGTGGGGGTTCACGGGGGCCTCCTGACGGGCAGGGATCGGGACGGGACGGCGGCTCACGACGTCGGCGGCCACCGGTCGGCCCACGGTGCCGCCGCCTCGAACGCCGCCGAGGCGCGCAGCACCGTGGCGTCGGCGAGGTGCCGGCCGACGATCTGCAGACCGATCGGCAGCCCGGTCGCCGTCGTCCCGGCGGGGACGCTGGCCGCGGGCTGGCCGGTCATGTTCAGCGGGGAGGTGAAGCCGAGCCAGGCGGTCGGGGCGACCATCCGGCCGTCGATGCGCTCGGGCCCCTGCACGTCGACCGGGAACGGCGGGACGGCGAGGGTCGGGGTGAGCAGCAGGTCGTAGCCGGCCATGAACCGCGACATCCGGTTCACCACCCGCTTGCGGGCGACGACCGCGTCGGTGAACTGCTCGGCGGACCACGGCTGGGCGAGCAAGGCCACCAGGTGCGGGGACATCTGGTCGCCGTACTGCTCGGCCATCGCCCGCATGCCCCGCAGGTCCGACTCGTTCATGACCATCGCCCAGAAGTCCGCCGCGGGGTCGGGCCACCCCGGGTCGGCCTCCTCCACGGTGCAGCCCAGGTCGTCGGCGAACACCCGGGCCGCCCGCGCGGTGACCTCGCGGACCTCCGGGTCGACGGCCAGATAGCCGAGGTCGGCGCTGTAGGCGACGCGGAGCCCGGCGATGCCCCCGTCGGCCGCACGGTCCCAGTCGACGTCCCCGGCGGGCAGCGAGTGCCGGTCCCGGGGGTCGGGGCCGGCGAGCACCGACATCAGCAGCGCGGCATCGGCGACGGTGCGGGTCATCGGCCCGATGTGCTCCAGCCCCTCCCAGCTGCTCATCCCGGGGTACCGCTCGTCCCGGGTGGCCGGGTAGAGCGGCACCCGGCCCATCGACGCCTTGAACCCGTAGATGCCGCAGTGCGCCGCCGGGATCCGGACCGAGCCGCCCCCGTCGCTGCCCAGGGCCAGCGGGGCCATGCCGGTCGCGACCGCGATGCCCGAGCCCGCGCTCGACCCACCCGGGGTCAACGCCGGGTCCCAGGGGTTGCGCGCGGTCTCGCCGATCGGGTTGTGCCCGACGCCGCTGTAGCCGAACTCCGGCACGGTGGTCTTGCCCAGCACCACCGCGCCGGCGGCCTTCACCCGCTCGACCACGATGTCGTCCTCGTCGGGCACGAAGTCGCGGTAGGCCGGTGACCCCGAGCGGGTGGGGATGCCCGCGGTCGCGATGAGGTCCTTGACGGCGATCGGCACGCCGGCCAGTGGCCCGACGTCGTCCCCGGCCGCCAGGGCCGCGTCGACCGATCGGGCCTGCTCGCGGGCGAGGTCGGCGGTCAGCTCGACGAAGGCGTGCAGCCGCCCGTCGAGCGCCTCCACCCGCCGCAGTGCGGCGTCGGTGACCTCGGCGGCGGAGACCTCCCGGTCGCGGATCCGCCGGGCCAGGTCGGTCGCCGGCAGGCCGGCGAGTCCAGTGTCGGTCATGGGTGCTCCACTCCTCGGGTGGTGGATCGGACGGCCGGCTGGGGAACGGGCTGGGTGCTGCCCATCCGGCCGCTGAGCGCCTGGATCGCAACGTAGGCGACCGCGCCGATGACGATCCCCGCGATGGCCTCGCTCAGGTGCGGCGCCCAGCGGTGCACGGCGTAGGCGCCGGCGGCGCCGATCGCCCAGGCCAGCAGCGGCTGGACCCGCAGCACGCTGACCGGCCGGCGCTGCGCCCACCGGGTGAGCAGCTGGTCGACGATCAGCACCGCCCCGATCGGCGGGACGAAGATGCCGAGCAGGTTCAGCCAGGTGGCGAAGTGGCTCCACACGCCGGCCAGGGCGGCGATGAGCCCGATCACGCCGAGTACCACGGTGAGCACGCGCATCCGGCTGCCGGTGAGCTGGCTCCAGCCCACCGCGCCGTTGTAGAGGCAGTGCGTGCAGACCGAGCCGAGGTTGGCGAAGACGAAGACGACGGCCAGCGTGGAGAGCACCCAGCCGTGCGAGGTCAGGATGCCGAGGAAGTCACCGCCGTTGACGGCGGGGGCGGTGGCCGCGCCGGCCGCCACGATCAGGCCGCCGACCAGCAGGGCGATGAAGTTGGCGACCGGGAAGGCGGACAGCGTGGCGAGCACGGCCTCGCGGCCGGTGCGCGACCAGCGGGTGAAGTCGGCGGTCATCGTGCCCGAGTCGACGAACCCGGCGATCACCACGGTGATGGCCGCGCCGATGCTCAGCACGCCGGCGTCGGGGCCGCCCCCCGCATAGGAGGTGATGCCGGAGAACCCGCCGTCCCGGGCCGCGAACACCAGCGCCACTCCCCCGAGCACCACGAACAGCGGAGCGGCGATCAGGCCGATGACGGTCAGCGCGCGGATACCGACGAAGGTGATCGCGATGTAGAGCACGCCGGCCAGCGCGATCGTCGCCGTCTCGTTCCAGCCGAGCGCCGCGTGCAGCGTGGCCCCGGTCAACCCGGTCTGGAAGGCGAACCAGCCGATCACCACGGTGGACAGGAAGCCCGCGGCGATGGCGGCCCCGCGCCGGCCGAAGGTCTCGGCGGCGGTGAGGGCGAAGTTCTTGCCGGTCCGGCCGGCCAGGTAGCTCAGCGCGCCCACGTAGAGCGCCAGGACGACGTTGCCGACCACGATCGCGGCCATGCCACGCCAGAAACCGAGGCCGTAGACGATCGTGCCGCCGAAGATCGCGTTGGTCAGGATCATCGGGAAGCCGAACCAGACGGCCGACACCGAGCCCAGGGAGCGGCGACGGCTGGGTGGGACCGGTTCGTGCTCGTACTCGGACTCGAGTCCGTGGTGCTCGGTGGAGACGGGGGTGTCGGTGGCAGCGCTCACGGTGGACCTTCCGGAGTGGACGGCGGGACGGGACGGGACGGGGCGGGACGGGGCGGTGCGTCAGGGGCGGTGCGCGGGAGCAGGTCGGGGAAGCGGGGCGGTGGCGTGCGGCGCGGCGAGGCCACAGCCGGCGGCGAGCAGCCGGTCCCGGACGGCGGCGAGGACGGCGGGCGCGCCGGGGGTGTCGCTGTGCACGCAGACCGTCCCGACGGTGCCGAAGACCGGATCGCTGAGCAGCTCGACGGCGCGGCCGGCGGCGTCGTCGGGTGAACCGACGTCCGCCGTGGTCCAGCCGAACATCCGGACCTCCGCGCCCCGGTAGGGCCGGTCGGCGAAGTACTCCTCGACCACCCGCAGCCCGGCTGCGGCAGCGGCCGCGCCGAGCGCCGAGCCGGGCAGCGCGAAGACGGCGAGGTCGGGGTCGAAGGCGGTGACCGCGGCGGTGGTGGCCTCGGCCAGGCCCGGGTCGGCGTTGGCCATCATGTAGAGCGCGCCGTGCAGCTTGAGGTGCGCCAGCGGCAGCCCGGCGGCCCGGAGGAAGCCCGACAGCGCCCCCATCTGGGCCAGGCACAGGTCACGCACCTCGACCGGGGTCACCGGGATCATCCGACGGCCGAATCCCGCCCGGTCGGCCAGCCCGACGTGGGCTCCGACCGCGACCCCGTGCTGCTGGGCGAGCGCGACGCTCTCCCGCATGGTGCGCGGGTCGCCGGCATGCGCGCCGCAGGCGACGTTGGCCGAGGTGAGCAGCGGCATCAGCGCCTCGTCGGCGCCGTACCGGTAGACCCCGAAGCTCTCGCCGAGGTCGGCGTTGAGGTCGAGCACCCGCCCGTCGAGGCGGCCGGCGGAGCCGCGCCGCGCCGCGCCGCTCATCGCGCGACTGCCGGCACCGGCAGCTCCGGCGCGCGGCGGGGCGCGGTCTCGCGCTCCCAGGCCCGGCCGAAGCGGAGCAGCGCCTTCTCCGCCAGCGGCTTGCCGAGCACCTCCAGGCCGACCGGCAGGCCGCCGCCGGTGAAGCCGGCGGGCACGGTGAGGGCAGGCAGCGACGTCTGCGAGGCGATGACGGTGTTGGTGGGGAAGGTCAGCGCCGTCCACTTCCCGGCGGCGAGCTCGTCACGGGTGGGCGGGGGCACCTGCACGGTCGGGTAGACCAGGACGTCGACCCCGGCGTCGGCCATCAGGGTGAGCAGCCGTCGGCGCCACTCCTCCTGGCGCAGCCGCTTCCGGTGGTACTCCGGGTCGTCCTCGGGGTCCTGCGGGCCGGCGGCGATGTCGTCGATCAGGTCGTTGAGCGGGTGGAAGACGCCGCTGGCGTGCACCTCGTCGAAGCTGTGCACCGGCGCGGTGGGCCGGGCGCCGAGGAACGCGGTGAGGTCCTGCTTGGACTGGGTGGTGTACAGCGACGTCCCAGCGATCCAGTCGGCCAGGTCGCCCAGCTCGATGCCCTCGACGACCGTTGCCCCGCCGGCGGCGAGCCGGCCGATCGCGGCCCGCACCACCTCGTTGACCTGGTCCGCGTCCGGGCCGGTGCCGAAGGCGTCGGCGAGCACCCCGACCCGGACGTCGGACAGCTGCGCCCCCTCCAACGACGCCAGGTAGGTGCCGGGATCATCGGTGGTGACGCAGATCGAGGTGTAGGGGTCGCGGGGGTCGTAGCCGGTGATGACGTCGAACAGGGCGGCGACATCGGCGACGGTGCGCCCGATCGGGCCCGGGGTGTCCTGGAAGTGCACCAGCGGGGAGAAGCCGGTGCGGCTGACCAGGCCGGTGGTCGGCCGCAGGCCGAAGAGGTTGGTGAAGCTCGCCGGCAACCGGATCGAGCCGCCGGTGTCCTCCCCCACCCCGATCAGTCCGAGGTCGGCCGCGATGCCCGCGGCGGTGCCGGCACTCGAGCCACCGGGCTCGCGGGCCAGGTCGTAGGGGTTCTTGGTGTACCCGCTGCGGGAGGAGAAGGAGAACCAGCCGGCGGCGAAGTCGCACATCGCCGTCTTGCCGAGGACGACGGCGCCGGCGGCGCGCAGCCGGGCGACCACGGTGGCGTCCTCGGCGGGGACGTGGTCGGCGAACAGCGCCGAGCCGAAGGCGGTCGGCAGGCCCGCCGTCTCCGCCTGGTCCTTCACCAGCACCGGGACACCGTGCAGCGGACCGTGGAACTCACCGCTGCCGGCGTAGGCCGCGTCCAGCGCCTCGGCGTCGGCCAGCGCCTGCGGGTTGACCGTGACAACGGCGTTGATCATGGGGCCGGCGGAGTCGAGGGTCTCGATCCGGTCGAGGTACCAGCGCGTCAGCTCGGCGCTGGTCAGCGCACCGGTGCGCACTCGCTGGTGGAAGTCGGCGATGGTCAGTTCCGCGAAGGACATGGCGGTGCTCCTGTCGTGTTCGGGGGGCGTGTTCGGGGGGCAGGTCGAGCCCTGGGCGTGCGGGAGCTGCCGGGGACCCCGTGCGGATCCCGGCTGGAGGGGTGCGTCGGTCAGTCGACGGGGAGGGGCGGGAGAGCCCTGCTGCCGCGGCCCGGCTCACGCTGCGGCGCGCGCGAGGTGGCGGTGAAGGTGGCCGGGAAGGCCTCGGCGACGGTGCGGGCCGTGTACTCGAGGTGCCAAGCGGTCTCGTCGAGCAGGCCGGGGAGGTCGCGGGCCTCGATGCGGCGGAGGATCTCGAGGTGCTGGCGGTGGGCCTCACCGAACTCGTCGACGGTGGAGGCGTAGATGGACATGTACGGCTCGACGCGGTCCCAGACGTTGCGGATCAGGTCCAGCAGGTGGGGGCTGCCGGCGCACTCGTAGAACCGCTCGTGGTACCGGCGGTTGAGCTGCCGCCAGCGATCCTTGTCGAGGTGGTCGTCGTCCATCTCGTCGAGCACCGCACGCAGCTCCGCGAGGTCAGTGGTGGTCAGCCGGGGCAGTGCCCACTCGGCCGCCAGCTGCTCCAGCCGCAGCCGGATCTGGAAGACCTGCACCACCTCGTCGGAGCTGAGCGAGACGACCGTGACGCTGCGGCGCTCGAAGACCACCAGTCCCTCGGACTGCAGCTTCTTCAGCGCCTCACGCACCGGCATGGTGCTGACCCCGAGGGTGTCGGCGAGCGACCGGATCGACAGCCGGCCGCCGGGCCGGAGCACACCGGTGGTGATCCCGGTCCGCACCCGGTCATAGGCCTCGTCCGCGACCGTCGGGACGGTGATGGCGTCACTGCTCACTGCGACCTCCGTCTGTGATGTGTGATCACAGTAGGAAGCGATTGTGACGCGGAGGGAACGCGTTGTTACGGGTGCGTAAACCTCGTACCGGGCACGGGCGACCCGGCTCGGCCGGGTCGCCGGTGCACTCGGCGGTCAGTCGACGCTGAACTCCCCCATCGTGTCCCAGCCCTGTCCGTCGACCTGGCGGCTGATGATCTTCGGGGTGGACGCGAGGGCCTGCGGCATGTCCTTCATCGCCTGGGCGAAGTGCTCGCTGTTCACGTGCGGGCCAGCGCCGTCGTCGGTGAAGGCCTCGACCAGCACGAACGTGTGCTGGTCCTCCAGGCTGCGGGACCACTCGAACCACAGGTTGCCCGGCTCGGCCCGGGTGGCCTCCGTGAAGGGCCGGACGAGCTCTGGCCACCGGTCGGTCCACTCCGGCTTGGTCTGGAACTTGACGACGATGAAGTACACGGCAGGGCCTTCCCGGTGGTCGACGACGACGGCGCCATGCTGGACAGCTGCCCGGCCACCGTCAACTCGGGCCGGCATTGGCAGCCGGCGGACACCGACCTAGTGTGACGGCCATCACCCGACACCGTCGTCGCGAGCAGGAGCCGCTGTGACCCAGGACGCCGTCCGGCAGCAGTCCGACCCTCAGCGGGCCGAGCAGGAACCCACCGACCTGCAGGTCGACACCAGCGCCCACACCGACGAAACCCCGGGGGGCGGAGCGCAGCTCGCCGACTCCGGCCGCACCCGCCGGTTGCTGGTCCGGCTGCTCCAGGTCGCCTATCCGCACGAGCGCTTCCCTGCCGGGCCCTACGAGCGGACCGCCGCGGCGATCGTGGACGCCGCCCGGGCCGACGCGGCCGACGGCCGCGCCATCACCCGGGGTCTGGCCGGCCTGGATCGCGCGGCCGGCGGGGACTTCCTCGCCCTGGACGACGCAGCCGCCGAGACGCTGCTGCGCGACCGCGCCGACGAGTACTTCTTCCGCCGCATCCGCAGCACGGCCGTGGTGGCGCTCTACGACAGCGCGGACGTCTGGGAGCTGCTCGGCTACGAGGGCCCGTCCTTCGACCGGGGCGGCTACCTGCACCGCGGGTTCGACGACCTGGACTGGCTGCCCGGTGCCCGGGTGGACGAGTACGCCGGCGAGCCCCGCGTGGAGCTCGTCGAGTCGGAGGAGGCGGCGCGATGACCACGGCCGAGGTCGCCCGGTACGGGGCACCGATCGAGCGGGACGAGCCGGTGGTGGTGATCATCGGCTCCGGCGCCGGCGGCGGGACGCTGGCCTACGAGCTGACCCGGCAGGGCGCGACATGCGTCGTCCTGGAGGCGGGCCCGTACCTGACCGCGGACGACTACGTGAACGACGAGTGGGAGGCATTCGGCCAGATGGCCTGGCTGGACATGCGCACCACCTCGGGGAGCTGGCGGGTGGCCCGCGACTTCCCCAACCTCCCGGCCTGGGTCGTCAAGGCGGTCGGCGGGTCCACGACGCACTGGTCGGGTGCGACGCCCCGGTTCATGGCGCACGAGTTCACAGCCCGCACCACCTACGGCCAGGTGGACGGTGCGAGCCTGCTCGACTGGCCGATCACGCTGGAGGAGCTGGCGCCCTACTACGACCGGGCCGAGCAGGCGATGGGCTCGACCCACCGGCACGGCCGCCCGGCGCTGCCGGCCAACAACAACTACACCGTGCTCGCCAACGGGGCGGAGAAGATCGGCTACCGCTACTACGCCACCGGCCCGTACGCGACCAACGCGACGCCCTACGATGGCCGGCCCGCCAGCATCCAGGACGGGTTCAACTTCCAGGGTGACAAGAGCGGGGCCAAGTGGTCGACGCTGGTGCGCGAGATCCCGCGCGCGCTGGAGACCGGCCACCTGGACCTGCGGCCGGACTGCCAGGCGGTCCGGATCACCACCGACGCCGCGGGCAAGGTCGACGCGGTCGAGTACCTCGATGCCGCGGGCGCCCTGCAGCGCCAGGCGGCCCGGGTGGTCTGCGTGGCCGGCAACTCGATCGAGACGCCGCGGCTGCTGCTGATGAGCGCCTCCGGACAGCACCCCGACGGGCTGGCCAACTCCTCGGGGCAGGTGGGCCGCAACTACATGCGGCACCTGACCGGGTCGGCCTATGCGCGGTTCGAGCGGCCGGTGCGGATGCACCGGGGCGAGACCATGGCCGGGATCGTCGCCGACGAGGCCAGGCACGACACCTCGCGGGGCTTCGCCGGCGGCTTCTACCTGGAGACCCTCTCCCTCGGTCCCGCCTTCCTCGCCAGCTTCCTGGAGCCGGGGGGCTGGGGCCGGGAGTTCACCACCTGGATGGACTCCTACGACCACATCGCCGGGATGTGGATCGTCGGCGAGGACATGCCGCAGCCGGGCAACCGGATCACGCTCAACACCGACGTACAGGACCAGCACGGCCTGCCGGTGCCGAACGTGCACTTCGACGACCACCCCAACGACGTGGCCATGCGCTCGTACGCCTACGACGCGGCCGACCAGTTGTACGGCGCCGTCGGGGCACTCGCCGTCCACCACACACCGCCGTACCCGTCGACGCACAACCTGGGCACCTGCCGGATGAGCGCCGACCCGGCCGACGGGGTGGTCGACCGTTGGGGACGCGCGCACGACGTCCCCAACCTGTTCGTCAGCGACGGCTCGGTCATGACCACGGGCGCGGCCGCCAACCCGACGCTGACCATCGTGGCGTTGGCCATCCGCCAGGCCGAGCACCTGCTGGCAGAGATGCGCCAGGGCACCCTCTGACCCCGGACGGCGCCGGCTCCTGCCGTGAGGCGGGGGCCTGCGCCGGGACCGGTCAGGCGGTGGGGGCCTCCAGCGGCGACGTGGTGACCGTCACCGTCGTCCACCGGTTGCGGTGCTCGACCTGGTCGGCGACGGCCACCTGCTCGCCCCGGTAGCGCTCCAGGAGCAGCCGCACGCCACCCCGGCCTCCAGCCGGGCCAGGGGCCGCGCCGGGGCAAGGCCTGGACCGGGTACCGGCGCACCCCCCAGACTGGTGCGGCAGCCGGCGGTCAGGAGGCACCGAGTGGAGCTCGGCATCGATCTGGGCACCGCGACGACCGTGGTGAGCGACGTCCGCCACGGCATCCTCTTCGACGAGCCGTCCGTCCTGCTCCTACGCCGGGACGGTGCACGGCGCGAACGCGTGCTCGCCGTCGGTCAGGACGCCGCCGACCTCGTCGGTCGGGCGCCGTCCGGGTTCGTCCCGGTGCGCCCGCTGGCCGACGGCGTCATCGTCGACCTGGAGACCGCCCGGTTGTACCTCCGCGCGGTGCTGCACGAGGTGGGGCGGCGGGCCTGGAGCCCCCCGGTGCGCGCCGTCATCGCCGTGCCGGTCGGCTCGACCGCGCTGGAGAACCGCGCGTTGCTGGAGGCCGCGGAGGAGGCGGGCATCCGCCCGGGGACCGCGCTGGACGGCGCGATCGCCGGAGCCGTCGGCTGCGGCCTCGACCCGCTGGAGCGGCGCGTGCACCTGGTCGCCGACATCGGGGGTGGCACGGCCGAGGCGGTGGCCTTCTGCTTCGGCGGGGTGCTGGCCCAGCGGACGAGCAAGCTGGCCGGTGACGAGATGACGCTGGCCGTCGGCCGGCACCTCCGCGAGACCCACCAGCTGCACGTCGGTGAGCGCGAGGCCGAGGACCTCAAGATCCGGGCCGGCACGGAGCCGGACGGACCGCTCGTCGTGCAGGGACGGGACGCCGCCACCGGCCGGCCGCGGCTGGCGACGGTGCAGGCCGCCGAGGTGGGCGAGGCCGTGCGGCCGATCGTGGAGGAGGTCGTCCGGACCCTCGCCGCGTGCCTGGACGACCTCGCTCCCCAGGCGATCGCCGACGTGCTGGCCGAGGGGGTGCTGGTGTTCGGCGGGTCCTCGCAGGTCCGCGGCCTCCCGGAGGAGCTGGAACGGGCGCTGGGACTACCGGTCAAGCTCGCCGAGCAGCCACTGACCTGTGTGGCCGACGGCGCTGCCCGGGCCCTGCGGAACCGCCCGCTGCTGGCGGCCTACGGCCGCCGCTGAGGCAGGAGCGGAACGACCGCGGAGGCGACCCCCGGGGGCACACCCTTCACGGAGCCTGCACCGGGCCGGTGGCGAGGACGTCGGGCCGGTGCTCGAGGTAGTGGCGCAGGCCCTCCGCCACCACGGCCTTCGCGCTGTTCCGGCCGGTGCCGGGCCCCTGCACCAGGGCGGTCAGCACGATCTCCGGGGCGTCGATGGGGGCGGCGGCGCTCATCCAGTTGTCGTACTCGCCGTCGGGCAGGCTGCCGGTCTGCGCCGTGCCGGTCTTGGCGCCGACCGGCACGGGGAGGTCGGCGAGCACCACCGCGGTGCCGCCCGTCACGGCCCGGCGCATCCCCTCGCGGACCGGACCCAGCTCGGCGGCGAACGGCACCGGCGTCGCGGCCGCCCCGGGCAGCGCGGTGTACCCGTCGTCCGCTCCGCCGATCGCCAGGCCGAGTCGCGGGGTGACCAGGGTCCCGGTGGCGACCGCGCCGGTCCACCGGGCGTTCTGCAGCGGGGTGACCTGGATCTCGCCCTGGCCGATGCCGAGGATCACGGTGGTTCCCCCGTACCAGGTCCCGCCCTCCGCCCGCACCGAGTCCGGTGAGCCGAGGTGGCCGGCGGACTCGCCGGGGAGGTCGATCCCGGTGCGCTGCCCGACGCCCAGCGCCCGGGCCGTGCCGACCATCGTGTCGGCGCCGAGGGCGACGGCGAGCTTGTAGAAGTAGACGTCGTTGGAGATGGCGATCGACTCGACCAGGTCCATCGGGCCCATCGGCTTCCAGTTGCCGAACGTGTGGCCGCCGTAGGTGAACGAGGCCCCGGTGGGGATGTCCCGGTAGGGGGCGAAGACCGGGTGGGCCTGGTTGGCCGCGGCCACGACGAGCTTGAACGTCGACCCGGGCGGTGCGACCGCCTGGGTCACGTGCTCGAGCATCGGTGCGCCCGGCGCGTCGGCCAGGGCCTGGAGCGCTCCGGCGTCCACCGGCGGTCCGTAGACGTTGCTGTCGGCGGACGGGGTGCTCGCGATGGCCAGCACCTGCCCCGACCGGGGGTCCATCGCGACGGCGGCGCCGATCTTGCCCCGCGCCCGGGGCTGCGCGCGCACGGCCTCGGCCAGGCCGTCGTCCAGCCGCTGCTGCAGCCCGACGTCGATGGACAGCCGCAGGTCGGTGCCGCGCACCGGGTCCCGACGTCCGCCCAGCGCGACCGGCACGCCGATCGGGTCGACGTAGACGCACTGCCGCCCGTTGATGCCGCGCAGCACCGCGTCGTACTGCTGCTCGAGGCCGGCGCGGCCGACCAGCTCACCCGGCGGCAGGCCGGGCCAGCGTTCCTCCTCCGCGGGCGTGGCCACCCCCGCGAAGCCGAGCACCGGCCCGAGCAGGGCGCCGTGCGGGTACCAACGCCGCGGCTCCGGCACGACCAGCACGCCGTCGATCCCGGCCGCGGTGACCGCGTCGGCGACCCCGCGGGGCACCTCGGCCACCTGCAGCGACAGCGTCGTCCTCTCCGCCGCGCCGATCGCGGCGTGCACATCGGCAGCCGGCCGGCCGGTCAGCTCGGCGAGGCGGTCGACGTCCGCAGGCCGCTCTCGCAGCAGCGCGGGCACCACGAGCACGCGGTCCACGCCGCTGCCGGCGTCCGCGGCGTTCACCGCGAGCGGCGCGTCGTGCCGATCGGTGATGGCCCCGCGCTGGGCCGGCAGCCGGATGCAGCGGGTCATCTGCTCGTCGCCCACGCTCTGCAGCGCCTCACCCTGGGTGGTCTGCAACCGCCAGCCGTAGACCCCGAACGAGACGAGCAGCGCCGACACGACGAGCGCGGTCAGCCGGACCAGCCGCGGCCTCGGGTTCCGCCGGCTCGGCAGCGCCCACAGCCGTCGGCGGGCGCCGTCCCGGCGGACGGCCAGGACGACGCCGATCGCGGCCAGGTGGACCACGAGTGCGGTCCCGCCGTAGCTGAGCAGGGGGAACGGGACGCCGGCCAGCGGCAGCAGGCCCAGGTTGGCGCCCACCGAGACGACGGTCTCCAGCCCGACGAGGACCGCCAGCCCGCCGCCGACGAGCGAGCCGTGCAGCATCCGCGGCACCCGGCTGGCCAGGGCCAGCCGCCACACCAGGACGATCGCGGCGAGCACCACGCCGGCGCCGGCGACCAGGCCCCACTGACCGACGAGGCTGGCCAGCGCCAGGTCGGTGTCCCGCTCCGGCAGGTACTGCGCCCGCACGACGCGCAGCGGGTCGTCGCCCCGCCCGAACAGCCCACCCGAGCCGACCGCGATGTGCGCCTGCCGCAGCGCCCACCCGGAGCCGGTCGGGGACTCGTGCGCACCGACCAGGAAGGTGCCGAGACGCTCGAGCTGGTAGGGCCGCAACAGGCTGATCATGAGCGGCGCCGAGACAGCCGCCGCCGCGGCCAGCGGCAGCAGGAACCGGGCGGGCACCCGCCCGATGACCAGCATCGAGGCGGCGAGGACGGTGAGCAGCGCGGTGGTGCTGAGGTCGGGCTGGGCCAGGGTGAGCACTACGGGCACTGCGGAGAGCAGCAGGGCCAGGGCGAACCGCTGCCAGGCCGGCCGGCTGGAGCCGAGCACGACGGCGAGCACCAGCAGCAACCCCAGCTTCGCCAGCTCGGCGGGCTGGAAGGTGACCGGGCCGATCGCGATCCACCGGGTGGCGCCGTTGGCGGACAGGCCGACCAGGCGGACGCCGACGAGCAGGAGCACGGCCGTGGCGTAGGTGGCCCACCCCAGGACGACGAGGTACCGGGAGCGGACCCGCCAGAACACCGCGAGGGCCAGCACCCCGCCGGCGGCGATCACGCCCTGCCGCGCCGCGAGGTCGGTCTCGCCCACGAGGTGCAGGTTCGCCAGGCCGAGACCGACCAGCGTGAACGCGGCGACGACGGCGAGCAGGTCGAACGCGCGGCCGCGCAGGTTCCTGCGCTGTTCCCGGGTGGTCCGCCGCCGCCGTCCGCGTACAGCGCCCCGCGGACCCGGGGGTCCAGGGATCGGCATCTCCCAGCTCCCTTCGGCGGTGTCGGCTCAGCCGGTCGGTCCGGGCAGGCACGAGCCGACGTCCACCGGGGCCGAGGCGGCGGCGGCGGGCAGGTCGAGGACGGCGAGCACCGCCACGGCGGGCACCGCCGGCAGCGCGACGGTGCCGACCGCCGTGGCCTGGTCGCCGCCGGCGGGCACGGGAACGGTCCCCCCCGGTGCCGGTACGACCGCACCCGTGCACCGGTCGACGACCGCGAACGACCAGCTCACCACCTGCGGCTCGGGCGCCGGCACGAGCCGCACGAGGACGCGCACGCTGCACGGCCCGCCTGGCGAGCACCGGTCCAGGAGGCGCAGGTCGACCCCCAGCACGCTCCCGGCTGCAGCCGGCGCCGGTGCCGGGACGGGCAGCCCGTCGGCTTCCGGTGGAGCATCCTGCGTGGTCCCGCTGCGTCCGGCATCGAGCAGCAGGCCGATGTCTGTGGCGACGCGGTCGCGCAGGGTCACGATCTCGATCACGACGACCGCGGCGAGGACCGCGATCGAGACCAGCCACGCACCGGCCCGCCGCACGGTGGTCCTGCGTTGCCTCCCGGCCGCGCGCCTCGCCCGGGCGGCGGGAGCGGGAGACGGGGTGCCCGCGGGCCCGGCGCCGGTCGTGGACCCCGGTGGACCGCCGACGGCCCGTACCAGCGCGGCCAGCTCGGCCCGGACCGCC
>JAOPWO010000340.1 GCA_025965635.1 Modestobacter sp.
GCGGAGCGACTCGCTCATCAGCGTGAGCTTGGACTGGTAGTCCCCGGCCACCGGGATGCAGGTGGGGTGGATCTGGGTGTAGCAGGGGTTGGCGAAGTAGGCGCCCTTCTTGTGTGCCCGCCAGATCGCCGTGGCGTTGGAGCCCTTGGCGTTGGTGGACAGGTAGAAGACGTTGCTGTAGCCGCCGCTGGCGAACACGACCGCGTCGGCGAAGTGGCTGCTGATCTGGCCGGTGATCAGGTCGCGGGAGACGATGCCCCGGGCCCGGCCATCGACGATGATCAGGTCCAGCATCTCGGTGCGCGGGTGGGTCTCGACGTTGCCGAGCCCGATCTGCCGCTCCAGCGCCTGGTAGGCGCCGTAGAGCAGCTGCTGGCCCGTCTGGCCGCGGGCGTAGAAGGTGCGCGACACCTGGGTGCCACCGAAGGAGCGGTTGTCCAGCAGGCCGCCGTACTCGCGGGCGAACGGCACGCCCTGAGCCACTGCCTGGTCGATGATGTTGACGCTGACCTCGGCGAGGCGGTGCACGTTGTTCTCGCGGGCGCGGAAGTCGCCGCCCTTGACCGTGTCGTAGAACAGCCGGTGCACGCTGTCGCCGTCGTTGCGGTAGTTCTTGGCGGCGTTGATGCCGCCCTGCGCGGCGACGCTGTGCGCCCGGCGCGGGCTGTCCTGGAACCAGAAGTTCTTGACCTTGTAGCCGGCCTCGGCCAGCGTGGCGGCTGCGGAGCCGCCGGCCAGGCCGGTGCCCACGACGATGACCGACAGCCGGCGGCGGTTGGCCGGGTTGACCAGCCGGGCGCGGAACTTGCGTTCCTCCCAGCGCTCGCCGATCGGCACGTCGGTGGGGGCGGCGACGTCCTGGATCGGTGTTCCGACGGTGAAGAGCTCGAGTGGCATGGCTGATGTCTCCGTCAGTCGATCAGGCCGAAGGCGATGGACAGTGGCACGAGCAGGAAGCCCACGGTGATGACCCCGCTGACGGCGTAGGCGATGCCGTTGACGGCGCGCTCGCGACGGCGGTTGGTCTGCCCGAGGGTCTGGGTGGCGGCGAAGATGCCGTGCCGCAGGTGCAGGCCCAACAGCAGCATCGAGATCACGTAGAACGCGGTGATCGGGATGTTCGAGAAGCTGGCGACCAGCCGCTCGTAGGGCGTGGAGTCCCCGCCGGCCGGGTTCACCGTGCCGAGGGTGAGGTCGAGGATGTGCCAGATGATGAAGAGCAGCAGGATGACCCCGCCCCACCGCACGGTGCGCGAGGCGAAGCTCTGCTGCACCCGCTTCTTGGTCACGTAGGCGACCGGACGGGCGCGCCGGGCCTGGCGCCACAGCGAGATCGCCGCCCAGAAGTGCAGCACCACCGAGGCGAGCAGCACCAGCCGGATGATCCAGAGCAGCGTCTGCTCCGGCACGGCCGGCTCACCGATCGTCCGGATCCAGTGCGAGTACTCGTTGAACTCGTCGGCACCCTGGAATGCGTGCAGGTTTCCGATCATGTGCGCGATCAAGTACAGGATCATGATGATCCCGCTGACCGCCATCACGGCCTTCTTGACGACCGAGTTGCTGAACCGCCCGGTCTTCGGGGCCCTACGCTGGGCCTGCTGCGTCACTGTCGCCACGACGGCAAAGGTACGTGGCCTGCCCACGTGACAGACAGATGAACTGGACGTGACACGGCTCATGTAAGGGTAGCCTCAACGGAACTCTCCGGTCCATCGCCATCCCGGAAGTGCTCCGTGCCGCCCAACGGAGCAACCCGCCGACCCGTTCCCGCCCGGTTCCGCACGCCCCGTCCCGGCAGGGGAAGATCGGCCCGACCCGCCCCGTGCAGGAGAGGACGACGACGTGGCAGGACCGACCCGAGGCTTCCTCGGCCGCAGCCGGGCGCCCCGCGACCCGCGGCTGCCCCCGGGGCAGTACGACGCGGGGGCCGACTGGCCGGTGCTCACCGCCGAACCGACTCCCCGGATCTCCCCGGACACCTGGAGCATCACCGTCGACGGCGAGGTGGCGAACCCGACCACCTGGACCTGGGAGGAGGCCCACCAGCTGCCCGGCGCCGAGTACCGCGGCGACATCCACTGCGTCACGACGTGGTCGAAGTTCGACACGCACTTCGGCGGCATCAGCGTGGATGGGCTGCTCGAGGTGGCCCAGCCGACCGCCGAGGGCCGCTTCGTGATGGCCACCTCGAAGACCGGCTACACCACCAACCTGCCGCTGGAGGACGTCAGCGGCGGCAAGGCCTGGCTCGTCTGGGAGTACGACGGCAAGCCGTTGCCGGTCGAGCACGGCGGGCCGGTGCGGCTGCTGGTGCCGCACCTGTACTTCTGGAAGAGCGCCAAGTGGATCAGCAAGCTGACGCTGATGAAGCGCGACCAGCCCGGCTTCTGGGAGCAGAACGGCTACCACGACCGGGGCGACCCGTGGCGCCAGCAGCGCTACCAGGGTGACTGATGAAGGCCCCCGTCCTCCTCCGCCCTCGCAAGCTCGGGGCGAGCCTCTGGACGGGGCCGGACGGGCGCCGGCCGGCGGGTGGCGGACTGCCACGGTGGCCGGGGTCCGCCGTCCACTGGCCCGGTCGGTGCAGCTGAAGCTGGACGTCCGCGACCGGGTCGACCACCTGCCCGGCCAGCACTACGTCGTCCGGCTGACCGCCGAGGACGGCTACACCGCCCAGCGGTCGTACTCGGTGGCCTCGGCGCCGGACGAACCGTTGGTCGAGCTGTTCGTCGAGCGGCTGGAGGACGGCGAGGTGTCCCCGTTCCTCGCCGATGTCGTCGAGCCCGGCGACGAGCTCGAGGTCCGCGGCCCGATCGGCGGCTGGTTCGTCTGGGAGGGCGACGAGCCGGCCCTGCTGGTGGGCGGCGGCAGCGGCGTCGTCCCGTTCGTCGCGATGGTGCGGCACGCCCGCGCCCTGGGCCGGCTGGACCTGCTGCGGATCGCGGTCTCCACCCGGACGCTCGCCGAGCTGCCCTACGCCGACGAGCTGGTCGCCGCCGGGGCGCTGGTGGTGACCACCCGGGAGGCGCACGGCATCCGTCCGGCCGCGCGGCTCACCGCCATGGACCTGGTGCCGCTGTGGGAGCCGGGGCAGACCGCCTACGTCTGCGGGTCGACGCCCTTCGCCGAAGCGGCCGGTCAGCTGCTGGTCGGGATGGGGGTGCCGCCGACGTCGATCAGGGTCGAGCGGTTCGGCGCGTCAGGCGAACCGGTGCCCCCCGGCTGACCGGCGGACGGTCGGATCCAGCCGTGTCGCCGCGCTCCGGTTCACCGCGACGTGCCGGTCGGGCGCCCCCAGCGTCACCGCGGCCGCCGGCAGGTCGGTGCCCACCGTGCCGGGGAACAGGTGCGCCCGGGCCGCGGTCTCCACGACCGCGCGCCTCCGGCGGCCAGCTCCAGGACGCCGGCCTCCTGTGGGGTGAGCAGGCCGTTCCCGGCGCTGATCGCCCCGCGGCCGGCTCCGGGCGGCGTACCGGCCGCCCGCCGTGCGGCCCATCACGTCGTGCAGCTCGCGGGCGAGGCGCAGCCGTCCTCGCCGACGGCGAGCTGCAGCTCGACACCCCGGCCACGCCGACGCTGCCGGGCAGGAACAGCGCGGCGGCCGGCATCGGCTGCGGGGTGGCGGCGCGCCAGCCGTGGTAGGACCAGCGGGGTGCACAGCCCGATCCGCTGCGGGTCGGAGCGGCTGCCCCCCAGCGGGCCATGGGCGGTACGCCGCCCGTGCTGCCCGACCCGGGGGGCACCCGTGCCCCGTGCGGGGTGGTCAGGCGGCCGGGGGAACCGCGCTCGCGGTGACCTCGTCGGCCCGCTCCCAGACCTTGTGCAGGCCCAGCGCCGCGATGAGCTCCGTGGCCAGGGCCGGCGCCTCGTCGGCGATCAGCACCCCGGGCACGGTCGGCCCGATCCCCGCAGCGGCCAGCACCGCCGCGCCGTCCCCCCAGGCGGCCAGCGGCTTGAGCTGACGCAGCGCCTCCTGCAGCAGGACGACGGCCTTGACGTCGTTGTCCTTGGGGGCGCCGCCGGCGATGACCACGGCGTCGAACTCGATGGAGCGGGCGGTCAGGAACGTCCGCTCCACCGTCTCGGCCTTCTTGCCCTTGCCCAGCACACCGCCGACCGGCGCGATGACCTTGGTGACCACGCCCAGCCCCTCCAGCTCCGTGCGCAGCGCGGTGATGCCGGCGAGGTCGGCGTCCGGACCGGCCACGATGCCGACGATCCGGCCGTCGATCGGGAACCGCACGTCGGTGATCTGCCGGAGCGCCGGGGAGGGGGCCAGGTGGTCGACCGGGGTGTCCTCCGGCGCGGGCAGGCCGAGGCCGGCGGCGACGGTGGCGCAGAGCTCGGTGTCGATCTTGGCGAGGACGGTCAGTGCGCGCTCCTTGATCGCCATCTCGTAGACCTTGCCGAGCTCGAAGGTGTACGCCTCGGCGGTGTGCCGCTTCTCCAGGTCCGAGAGGCTGGCGTAGAACAGCGCCGCGTGCGAGAAGTGGTCGTCGAAGGACGCCGGCGCACCGCGGACCACCTCGCCTTCGACCTTGCGCGGCACGGTGACGTACCCGCCGTTGGCGGCGTCGGCGACGGCGGGGGAGTCGTCGTCCACGCTGTTCGGCTTGTACGGGGCGAGCCCCTCGTGCACCGCGTGCTGGTGGAAGCCGTCCCGGCTGTTGTCGTTCACCGGGGCGTGCGGTCGGTTGATCGGGAGCTGGGTGAAGTTGGGGCCGCCGAGCCGGCTGAGCTGGGTGTCCAGGTAGGAGAAGTTGCGGCCCTGCAGCAGCGGGTCGTTCGTGCCCTCGATGCCGGGCACCAGGTGCCCGGTGTGGAAGGCCACCTGCTCGGTCTCGGCGAAGAAGTTGGTCGGGTTGCCGTTGAGCACCAGCGTCCCGATCGGCAGCACCGGGCAGAGCTCCTCGGGCACCAGCTTCGTCGGGTCCAGCAGGTCGATGCCCTCGAAGGTCTCCTCGTCGGTGTCGGGCATGACCTGGATGCCGAGTTCCCACTCCGGGAACGCGCCGGCCTCGATGGCGTCGTAGAGGTCCCGGCGGTGGAAGTCCGGGTCGACCCCGGCTGCGATCTGCGCCTCCTCCCAGATGAGGGAGTGCACGCCCAGCTGGGGCTTCCAGTGGAACTTCACCAGCGAGGTCTCACCGGCGGCGTTGACCAGCCGGAAGGTGTGGACGCCGAAGCCCTCCATCATCCGGTACGAGCGCGGGATGCCCCGGTCGCTCATGTTCCAGATGGTGTGGTGGGTGGCCTCGGTGTGCAGCGTGACGAAGTCCCAGAAGGTGTCGTGCGCCGACTGCGCCTGTGGGATCTCCCGGTCCGGGTGCGGCTTGGCGGCGTGCACGACGTCGGGGAACTTGATCGCGTCCTGGATGAAGAAGACCGGCATGTTGTTCCCGACGAGGTCCCAGGTGCCTTCCTTCGTGTAGAACTTCGTCGCGAACCCGCGGGTGTCCCGCACGGTGTCGGCCGACCCGCGTGAGCCGAGCACCGTGGAGAACCGCACGAAAACCGGCGTCTCCAGGCCCTTCTGGGCCAGCACCGCTGCCTTGGTCACGCCCTCAGCGCTGCCGTACGCGGTGAACACGCCGTGCGCGCCGGCTCCGCGGGCGTGCACCACGCGCTCCGGGATCCGCTCGTGGTCGAAATGCATGATCTTCTCGCGGAGGTGGAAGTCCTCCAGCAGCACCGGACCGCGCCGTCCCGCCTTGAGCGAGTGGTCCGTGTCGGGGATCCGCACGCCGTTGGGCGTGGTCAGGAACTCACCGGCCTGCGCGCGCGGGTCGCGTCCCTCCTTCGGGCCCTCGTACCGGACCCCGGTCGGGCTGACGGTGGAGGGTGCGGACTGGTCGGGCTGACGTTGCGGGGGCATGGGTGTTCCCTGCTCTCGGGACGGGCGGACACCGGGTGCTACCCGATCTTGTTCGCGCCCGAAACCACGCCCGAGGAGCGGCACTCAGCGCGCGGGCGGCTTCCCCGCCGTGTAGAGCCAGGTCCGGAAGAGCTCGTCGAGGTCCCGCCCGGACTCCTGCTCGGCCAGCTCGACGAAGTCGTCCGTGGTGACCGCCGTGCCGGCCCGGGTCGCCGTCCAGGACCGCAGGGTGGCGAAGAAGGCGTCGTCCCCGATCGCCTGGCGCAGCGCGTGCAGGGTGAGTGCGCCCCGCTGGGAGACCGCGGGGGAGAACAGCTCGGGACCCGGCCCGGGGTCGCCGGGCAGCACCGACCAGAACGGGTCGTCCGCCGGGATGAGGTCGCTGAGGTAGGCGTCGAACTGCTGCTGCACGGGGACCAGGCCCTCGCGCTCCAGCCACAGCCACTCGGCGTACGTGGCGAACCCCTCGTTCAGCCACAGGTGCTGCCAGCCGCCGAGCCGGACCAGGTCCCCGGCCCACTGGTGGGCCAGTTCGTGCACGACGACCAGATCGCCGCCGAGCGGATCGGCGAAGAACCCGGGCGCGTACAGCGGCCGGGTCTGCGTCTCCAACGCGAAGGACAGCTCGAGGACGTCGTCGACGATGCCGCCGCCGGTGCTGAACGGGTAGGGGCCGAAGATCCCGGCGAGGAAGTCCAGGACCTCGGGCTGGCGGGCCAGCGACGCCTGGGCCGTGGTGCCCAGCGGGGGAAGGCCGGGCGCCTGGGGCAGGGGGGCGAACAGGTCGGGGTCCAGGGCGTCCCAGAACCGGACACCGTCGACCTCGTAGGCGTTGATGTCGAACTCGCCGATCGCCAGCACCACCAGGTAGGTGACCATCGGCTCCGGTGACCGCCAGTGCCAGGTCGTCCACCCGTTCTCGGTGACCTGCTCCTCGAGGGCGCCGTTGGACACCGCCTCCAACCCCTCCGGCACGGTCACCCGGACGTCCACCGCGGCGGCGTCCAGCGGGTGGTCGTTGGCCGGGAACCAGCTGGCGGCGCTGTGGGGCTGGCCCGCCACCAGGGCGCCGTCGTCGGTCGCGGTGAAGCCGCTCGACCCGAGCGGGTTGCCGGTCCCCGTCGACGGGACACCGGAGTACGTGACGACCGTGGTGAAGTGCCGCCCCGACCGCAGCGGCCCGCTGGGCGTGACGGTCAGCTCCGCGGCGTCGCGGCCCCAGCCGGCGGCGGTGCCGTCGACGGTCACCGCCTCGACCTCCAGGCCCTCGAGGTCGAGGTTGAAGCGCGACAGCGACTGGGTGGCCCGCGACTGGATGGTGGCCGTACCGCGCAGCAGGTCGGTGGCCGGGTCGTAGGTGACGGCGAGCTCGTAGGAGTCGACGTCGTAGCCGCCGTTGCCGTCCAGCGGGTAGTACGGATCACCGATCCCGGGGGCGCCGGGGATGGCGTCGTCGACGGGCGCGTCGTCGGCCGCCGCCGGAGCGGAGAGGATCGCCACCGTCACGGCCGTGGTCATGCCGACCGCTGCCAGTCGCCGGTACATGGAGACCTCCGGATCGCCGTCCTGGAACCTGCTCCGGACGCTAGGGGTGCCCGCTCGCCGCGGTACAGGGCCGACTCGGACCGCGCGACCGGCGCGTGCACAGCGTGTCGACGCTGGAGCAGCGGGTCATCTCTGCTGGGCGGCCACCGGCTTCCTCGGGCCGAACGGCTCGGGCAGGACCACGACATGCGCTGTGCCCTCGGGCTGACCGGCCCCGGTGCGGGGACGGCCACGGTCCTCCGGGCCGCGCTGCCGGTCGTGCTCGGAGTCGCCCTCACCCGCAGGCTCGCCCGAGCTTGCGGGGGGTGAGAGGGGCGAGGTCCTCCTGCTGGGGGGTGGCCGTTCCAGCCACCTGATGCCGGGGTAGGCGGGGCGGATGGTGGACGCAGGGGGACACGACCGGGACAGCGCGCGCCAGGACCTGGGCGACTCCGACGGCGAGACCGAGGACGAGCTCCAGGACGCCTTCGACACGATCGTCAGCGAGGGCGCGCAGCGACTGCACCGCAGCTGGCGGGAGGTGCTGACCACCGGTCTGGCCGGCGGGCTGGAGATCGGGGTCGGCGTCGTCCTGCTGTTCGCGGTCTACGCCGAGACCGGCAGCCACCTGCTCGCCGGGCTGGCGTTCGGCGTCGGGTTCGTCGCGCTCATGCTGGCCCGCAGCGAGCTCTTCACCGAGGGCTTCCTGGTGCCGGTCACCGCGGTCGTGGCCGGGCGGGCGGGCGTCGGCCAGCTGGGCAAGCTGTGGGGCGGCACGCTGGTGGGCAACCTGGTCGGCGGTTGGCTGCTGATGTGGCTCGTGGTGCACGCCCTGCCCGACCTGCGAGCCACGGCCATCGAGAGCGCCACGACGTTCGTCACCGCACCGCTGGGCCTGGAGTCGTGCGCGCTCGCCTTCCTCGCCGGCATCGCGATCACGCTGATGACCCGGATGCAGCACGGCACGACGTCGGACCCGGCGAAGATCGTCGCAGCCTTCGCCGGAGGGCTGGTCCTGGCCGGCCTGCAGCTGTTCCACTCGATCCTGGACTCGCTGGTCGTCTTCGCCGCGCTGCACGCCGGTGCCCGGTTCGGTTACGGCGACTGGCTGGCCTGGTTCTGGTACACGACGTTGCTCAACATGGCCGGCGGGCTGCTGGTGGTCACGCTGCTGCGGCTGGTGCGCAGCAAGGACATGATCATGGAGGAGCGGGCCGAGGCCGGCGCCGACCGCTGACGTCAGCCCTGTGCGGCCTTGCGGATGGTCCCCACGTAGCGGTCGAGGGCCAGGGCCTGCACCCGGGTGGCCACCGGCCCGCCCAGCCTGGTGAGCAGGGTGCCCGGCCGGGAGAACGCGCGCAGCTCGTACACCACGTCGCCGTCCGGGCGCAGCGACACGACGAAGGACTCCTCGCCGCTCTCCGGATGGCCGGGCAGCGTGCCGTAGCCGAAGCCCCGGCGGTCGGGCTCGTCGACCACCCAGACCACCCGGCACGGGACGTCCAGCCCGAACCGGGGCAGGCCCGCCGTCATCAGCACGACGGTGCCCGGCGTGCTGGCGGGACCGCTGGCCCGCACCCGGAGTCCGGCGCCGCGCTGCGCACTCCAGCGGAACACCGCCGCGGCGGCCCGGTCGAAGGCGGCGCGGCCGGACCCCACGACCGCCCGGCGGTCGACGTGGGCGTAGCCGGCGGGAAGTGGGCCCTCCCGGGTGGCGCCGACCTCGGCATAGGTCAGCGGTGCGTCGGCCAGCTGCTGGAGCGTCGTCCGGCGGAGGAGTGCCACCGGAGCAGTGTGCGTGACACGGAGGGGCCCAGCGCACCCCGTAGGCTCGCCGGCACTGTGCTGCCTCCCGTCGTCGCCACCCGCTACGTCACGCCCATGCGCGAGGGCGGTTCGCTGCCGGGGCTGATGGAGGCCGACGACCTCGGCACGTACGTGGTGAAGTGGCGGGCCGCCGGCCAGGGCGTCAAGGTGCTCGCCGCCGAGGTCGTCTGCGGCGAGCTGGCCCGCCGGCTCGCGCTGCCGGTGCCGACCCTGGTGACCGTGGACGTGGCGCCGGAGCTGGCCGTGGGCGAGCCGGACCAGGAGGTCCAGGAGCTGCTGCGCAACTCCGCGGGGGTCAACCTGGGGATGGACTACCTGCCCGGTGCGCTCGACTTCGAGGCCGGCGTCGCCGCGGTGACCCCCGGGCTGGCCGGGCGGGTGATCTGGTTCGACGCGCTGGTGGGCAACGTCGACCGGTCGTGGCGCAACCCGAACATGCTGTTCTGGCACGGCCGGCTGTACCTGATCGACCACGGTGCCACGCTGACCTTCCACCACTCCTGGCCCGGTGCCCCGGCCGCGGTCACCCGGCCCTACGACGCCGTGCAGCACGCGCTGGTGGAGTGCGAGCCCGATGTGGCCGCCGCCGACACCGCGCTGGCACCCCTGGTCACCGAGGCACTGGTCACCGACGTGCTCGCCCTCGTGCCCGACGCCTGGCTGGAGGGGCCCACGCCCGACGAGCCGCCGGCCGACGTGCGCGCCCGCTACGTGGCCCAGCTGCTGGCCCGGCTGGGCGCCCGGGACGCCTGGCTGCCCGGGGTGGTCGCCGCAGCCGCCGCCGGGGGTGCCGGCCGCCGTGCCGCCCCGCGCGGTCAGAACCGGCCGTCCTGG
>JAOPWO010000343.1 GCA_025965635.1 Modestobacter sp.
GGAACCGGGCCGCGTGCCGGACCGAGACGCCCTCGCGTTCGACGTAGGCGGTCCCCAGGGCGGCGGCGTCCAGCAGCAGGTCGACCAGGTGGTCGTGCAGCAGGTTGACCTCGTCGACGTAGAGCACGCCGCGGTTCGCCGCGGCCAGCAGGCCGGGCTCGAAGGCCTTCACGCCCTCGGTGAGGGCACGCTCCAGGTCGAGGGCGCCCACGACCCGGTCCTCCGATGCGCCGACCGGCAGCTCGACCAGCCGGGCCGGGCGGCGCAGGGACGGTTCCCCGGCGGAGTGCGGGCCGTCCGGGCAGCCGGGGTCGGGCGTGGCGGGGTCGCAGGCGAAGCGGCAGCCGGCGACGGTGTCCACCGGGGGCAGGACGGCGGCCAGCGCGCGCACCGCGGTGGACTTCGCCGTCCCCTTCTCGCCGCGGACCAGCACCCCGCCGACGGCGGGGGAGACGGCGTTGAGCAGCAGGGCCAGGCGGAGGTCGTCCATGCCCACCACGGCGCTGAAGGGGAAGGTCACGATCGGTGCTCGGGCATGTCGGGTCCTCTCCCCGGGTGTCCACGCCCGGAGGTGGCAGGAGGCGACGGCGGGAGTTCCTGGCTGTCCGGCGGGGCCGGATCACAGTGGCGGGACCGCGCCGGAGTCGCACCGGGCTTCCTCCACTGCCGTCGCAGTTCGTCGACCATCAGATCACGGCACCCCGCGTGGCGACAGTGCCGGGTCACTTGACGGATCGGAAAGCGAGGCGGCAAGCTTTCCATCGTGGAAAGCGACGGGTCGACGACGGGCCCCGCCACAGCAGCTGCCGACCTCGCCTCCCTGCCGGCGGGCCGCGCAGCAACGGCCGCGACCGAGGAGCGGGGTCGACCCGGGGAAGCTGCGACCACCGTCGAGCCGCACTTCGACGCGGTCGTCCACGCGCCACCACGGCTGCAGATCTGCGGCCTGCTGGCAGCGGTCGACTCGATGGACTTCGCTGCCGTCCGCGACGCGGTCGGGGTCAGCGACTCGGTGCTGTCCAAGCACGTCAAGCAGCTCGAGGACGCCGGCTACGTGCGGGTCCGCAAGGCCACGATCACCTCCCGGGTGCGCACCAGCCTGTCGCTGACCGCCGTCGGCCAGAAGGCGTTCGCCGCACACGTGGCCGAACTCCGCCGCATCACCGGTTGAAGGAGGAAGGACCCCGCTGCCCCGCCACCGCCCGCGAGCTCGCGGCGGATCCTGCGGGCGGGTCCAGGCGAAGCCCCCAGGGCAGAGTGGGTGCGATGGGGGGGAGACGACGGCGGCTGGTGCTGGACCGGGTCGGGATCCTGGTCGTCGGGATGGCGGCCGGGCTGGCGTTCGACCTGCTGGCCGTCCCCTCTCCGGCGCTCTTCGGCGGGCTGCTGGCCGGCCTCGGCCGGGCGCTGCTGGGCCGCACCGCCCCGGACACGCCCCGGTCGGTCGGCCTGGCCGCGCAGGCGGTCATCGGCGTCGCCATCGGCGCGCTGGTGCAGCCGGACACGCTGCGCACCATCGCCGCGAACTGGGCGCCGGTCCTCGGCACCACCGTCGCCACGTTGCTGGTCAGCCTGCTCGCCGGGCAGCTCATGCGGCTGCATCGGGGCGTCAGCGGGGTCACCGGCGCGTTCGCGATGATCGCCGGGGGTGCCTCCGGCATCACCGCGATGGCCCGGGACCTCGGCGCCGACGCCCAGCTGGTCGGCGTCCTGCAGTACCTGCGGGTGCTGGTGATCGTGGTCGCGATGCCGGTGGTGGCCACCACGGTCTTCGGGGCCGAGGCCGGCGCGGCGCCGCCGGCCGACGGAGATGGACCGGACTGGCCCGCCGGCCTGCTGTTCACCGCGGTCTGCGTCGGGGCGGGCATGGTCCTCGGCCGGGTCGCCCGGCTGCCGGTGAGCGCGCTGCTCGGACCGCTGGCGGTGGCTGTGGCTCTGGACCTCAGCGGGCTGTCGCAGGAGGCGACGGTGCCGGCGGTCGTGCAGTCGGCGGCCTTCCTGATCATCGGGCTCCAGGTCGGTCTCGGCTTCACCCGGGACAGCCTGCGGCTGGTTGGCCGGGCGTTGCCCCTCGCGTTGACGCTGATCGTCGGCTCGGTGGTGGTGTGCGCCGGGCTGGGCCTGCTGCTGTCCCGGACGGCGGGGGTCAGCCCGCTGGAGGGTTACCTCGCGACGACGCCGGGCGGCATCTACGCCGTCCTGGCCACCGCCACCGGTGCCGGGGCCGACGCCACGTTCGTGCTGGCGGTCCAGGTGCTGAGGCTGTTCGTGATGCTGTTCTCCGCGCCCCTGCTCGCTCGCTGGCTGCGCCCCCGACCGGCCTGAGCCGCAGGTCGCCAGCACGGAACCGGGACGGCGGTCGCCTCACGACGGCTCCAGCGCGCCTACCCTGGACCGGGTCCGCTGAGCCGAACGAGGGGGTCGACGCTGTCCGAGGACGCAGCTGCCGCGATGAGCACGAGCGCTGAGGGCGCGGTGCTCCTGTTCGTCGGCGGCCCCCTGGACGGGCGCGTGGAGATCCGCGAGGCCCGGCACGGCGCTCCGCTGCCGACGGTCACGCACGTCCACCTGCACGCCGGACCGAAGGTCGTGCACCGCTACGACCTGCAGTCGCTCACCGAGGGCGCCGGGGTCTACCACCTGCGCGCGCGGGTGCGGACGGCCGAGGACGAGCCGGCGGTCGACTGACCGGTGGGGGCAGCCAGCCCCGGCGTCACAGGCCCTGCACCCGCCGGAACTCGGCGACGACCTCGTCGAAACGGTCCCGGTCCAGGGCGGCGCCCTCCCGCCGCACGTCGCCCGGGTCGAGCCGCAGCACCCGGTCCACCCGCACCTCGCTCGGCCGCCCCTGCCGGTCCCAGGCGCCGGTGCCGACGTCCACCCAGTACCGGCCGTGCCGCGCCTCGTCGGCGGCGTCCAGGTCGTGGTCCTTGCTGCTGAGCATCAGGCCGAGCAGCGCGGCGCCGTTCCGGGCGACGACCAGCACCGGCCGGTCCTTGCCGCGGCCGTCGTCCTCCTCGTAGGGCACCCAGGCCCAGACGACCTCGCCCGGGTCGGGCCGGCCGTCGTCGTGCGGCCGGTAGTCGGTGTCGATCCCACCGGAGGTGTCGATCCGGCTGCCGGCGTCGCTTCCGCGCGTGCCGCCGCCGGAGGCGGCGGGT
>JAOPWO010000344.1 GCA_025965635.1 Modestobacter sp.
GGCGGCCGCCACCGTCGCCGGCGTGCGCCGCCGGCCCGGGACCGACCGCGTCGGAGGGACGAAGGCCGCGGGGACGGCGTCGGGGACGGTGCTGCTGGACACGGGGGCTCCCTGACCGGGGACGGGCTGTCACCAGTCAGGTCGGCCGTGCGGGAGTGCTGCCGGAGGAGGGCGGCGCCCACCCCACCCCTCCGGGTGAGGGATCAGTCGGGAGCGCGGTCGCGGGCGGACTCCCGCTCGCCGGCGGTGGCCGGGTCCAGCGAGCCACCGGCGGCCAGCCGGCTGTGGTGGCGGCTGTAGACGGCGTAGACGAGCACCCCGATGACCATCCACACCGCGAACCGGAGCCAGGTCTCGCCGGGCAGGTTGAGCATCAGGTAGAGGCAGGCCAGCGCGGACACGACCGGCAGCACCGGCACGAACGGCACCCGGAAGGACCGCGGCAGGTCCGGCCGGGTGCGGCGCAGCACGATGACGGCGATGGAGACCAGGACGAAGGCGAACAGCGTGCCGATGTTCACCAGTTCGGCGAGGGTGCTCAGCGGGACGAACCCGGCGAGCAGGGCCACCACCACTCCGGTGATGACGGTGATCTTGTACGGCGTCCCGTGCTTCGGGTGCACCGCGCCGAGGCCGGGCGGCAGCAGGTGGTCGCGGCTCATCGCGAACAGCACCCGGGACTGGCCGAGCATCAGGATCATCACGACCGAGGTCAGCCCGGCCAGCGCGCCCACCGAGATCGCGCCGGACAGGAACGGCAGCCCGACGCTGCGGAAGGCGTCGGCGAGCGGCGCCTCGGTGGACAGCTCCGTGTACCGCTGCATCCCCACCACGACCAGCGAGACCGCGACGTAGAGCAGCGTGCAGACGGCGAGGGACCCGATGATGCCCCGGGGCAGGTCCTTCTTCGGGTCCTTGGTCTCCTCCGCCGCCGTGGCGACGATGTCGAAGCCGATGAAGGCGAAGAAGACGATGGCCGCGCCGGCCAGGATGCCGCCGACCCCGAAGTTGCTGGGGGCGAAGCCGAACAGCGTCTGGATCAGCGGGGCGCTCCAGCCGCTGCCCGCCTCGGCCGGCTCGGCCGGCGGCACGAACGGCGAGTAGTTCTCCGCCTTGACGTAGAAGAAGCCGACCACGATCACCAGCAGCACGATCGCGACCTTGATCGCCACGATGACGGAGGTGACGCGGGAGGAGAACTTGATCCCGAGGATGAGCACGCCGGTCATCACCACGGCGATGACGATGGCCGGGATGTTGACCGTCGCGGTCTCCCCGGCGATCGACGTCGGCAGCGGGATGCCGAGGTCGCCCAGCAGCTGGTTGAGGTAGCCCGACCAGCCGACCGAGACGGTGGCGGCCCCCAGCGCCAGCTCGAGGACCAGGTCCCAGCCGATGATCCAGGCCACGAACTCGCCCAAGGTGGCGTAGGAGAACGTGTAGGCCGACCCGGCGACCGGCACGGTGGAGGCGAACTCCGCGTAGCAGAGGGCGGCCAGGCCGCAGACCACGCCCGCGATCACGAAGGAGAGGGCGACCGCCGGGCCGGTGGTCGTCCTGGCCACCTCACCGGTGAGCACGAAGATGCCGGTGCCGATGATCACCCCGACGCCGAAGACGGCGAGGTCGAACCCGGACAGGTGCCGCTTCAGCTGGTGGCCCGGTTCGTCGGTGTCGCGGATCGAGTCCTCGACGTTCTTCACCCGTGCTCGGTTCTCGGCCACGCCCGCCCACCCTCCCTCGGGTCGGCGCTGGGAACGCCGGCCGCCTGGTGATCAACGCCTGCGCGGAGCGTGCCACTCGGATGCCGGTCCCGCATGCCTACGCTGCCGGGTGCTGCAGGCCGGGACGGCGGCAGCTCCGCAGGAGGACGAGGAGTTCCGGTGAGCCACACCCACAGCGACACCGAACCGACGCCCGGAGCCACCGCCCCGACCGCGACGACGGTCCCGGCGACGGCCCCGCTCCCCCCGACGCTGCGTCCCCGTCCGGCCGGCGCCCGCCGCAACCGGCCGCCGTCCCAGCAGTCCGGCGACCCGGTCGTCGACTGCGCCGTCTACGTCGGCGGCGAACGGCAGGACGTCGCGCCGGCGGAGGCGCTCCGGGTGGCCCGGGACCGGGGCGGGTTCGTCTGGCTGGGGCTCTACGAGCCGACCGAAGAGGCTCTCACCGCCATCGGCGAGCTGTACGGCCTGCACCCGCTGGCGGTCGAGGACGCCGTCTACGCCCATCAGCGGCCCAAGCTCGAGCGGTACGAGGACGACGCGCTGTTCATGGTGCTCAAGACCGCCAAGTACGCCGAGCACCAGGAGCTGACCGCCAGCAGCGAGGTGGTGATCACCGGCGAGATCATGGTCTTCCTCGGCACCGACCACGTGATCACCGTCCGGCACGGCACGCACGGCGAACTCAGCCGGTTGCGGCGTGACCTGGAGCAGCAGCCCGAGTTGCTCTGCCACGGTCCGGCCGCGGTGCTGTACGCGATCGCCGACCACGTGGTGGACGACTTCGTCGACGTCGCGCAGGCGGTCGAGGACGACGTCGAGGAGGTCGAGACGTCGGTGTTCAGCCCGGCCCGCACCGACGACAGCGCCCGCATCTACCAGCTCAAGCGCGAGCTGATGCAGCTGCGCCGGGCGGTCGGGCCGCTGGAGATCCCGCTGTCCACACTGGTCGACCGGCCGCTGGCGGTGGTGCCCGACGCGATGCGTTCCTACTTCCGCGACGTCCAGGACCATGCTCTGCGCACCCGCGACCAGGTCGGCAGCCTGGACGAGCTGCTCACCTCAATCCTGCAGGCGTCGCTGGCCCGGACCTCGCTGGCCGACAACGAGGACATGCGCAAGATCAGCGCCTGGGCCGGGATCATCGCCGTCCCCACGGCGATCGCCGGGATCTACGGGATGAACTTCGAGCACATGCCCGAGCTCGGGTGGCGGTTCGGCTATCCCGCCGCGCTGCTGGTCATGTTCCTGGCGTGCTGGCTGCTGCACCGCGGCTTCAAGCGCAGCGGCTGGCTCTGAGCCCACCGGTGCGCGCCGATCGCGGTGTCCTCCGCCGGGACACCGCGATGGCGCGCCCTCGGCGGTGTCAGGGGCCCTTGGCGGCGATGACGGCGTCGTAGACGACACGGCGCGGGAGCCCGGTGCGGGCGACGACCGTGCGGATGGCGTCCTTGCGGGTGGCCCCGGCGGCCTCCTCGATGGCCACCTCGCCGGCCAGCTCCGCAGCCGAGAGCGTCGCGGGCCCGGCGACGGCGCCGGCCACCACGAGGGTGATCTCGCCGCGCACGCCGTCGGCTGCCCAGGCGGCCAGCTCGGCGAGCGGCCCGCGGCGGACCTCCTCATGGGTCTTGGTGAGCTCCCGGCACACCGCGGCCGGCCGATCGTCGCCGAACGCGGCCGCCGCGTCGACGAGCGCGTCGGCCAGCCGGTGCGGCGACTCGTAGAACACCATCGTCCGGGCCTCGGCGGCCAGCGCCGCCAGCGCGGCCCGCCGCTCGCCGCCCTTGCGGGGCAGGAAGCCCTCGAAGCAGAACCGGTCGCAGGGCAGGCCGGAGACCGCCAGCGCGGTGACGACGGCGGAGGGCCCGGGCACCGAGGTGACCACGATGCCGGCCTCCACCGCGGCGCGGACCAGCGTGTAGCCCGGGTCGGAGACCGAGGGCATCCCCGCATCGGTGAGCAGCAGCACCGTCTTGCCCTCGGTCATCGCGGCCACCAGGCCGGGCAGCCGGGACTGCTCGACCGACTCGTGGAAGCTCACCAGCCGGCCGGTGAAGGTGACGCCGAGGTCGGCGGCCAGCCGGTGCAGCCGGCGGGTGTCCTCCACCGCCAGGACGTCGGCCGACGCCAGCACCTGCCTCAGCCGGGGCCCGACGTCGCCGGGCTGCCCGAGCGGCGCGCCGCCGAGCACCAGCCGTCCGGCGCCTGCAGCGGACCCGGTGTCACTGTCGCTCACCGGGCGAGCCTGTCACGCCCGGTCCGGACAGCTCGGCCACCTACCCTGGCCGCCATGGCCGTGCTGGCCCCGGAGCGGGCGGAGTCGACACCGGAGGACCCGCCCCGGCCCGCGCGCCGCCGTCCACCCCGGCCCC
>JAOPWO010000353.1 GCA_025965635.1 Modestobacter sp.
GTGGCCCAAGACCTCCGGCGGCCGCGGCGTGCACATCTACGTGCCGATCCAGCCGCGGTGGGCGTTCCCGGAGGTGCGCCGGGCGGTGATCGCCTTCGGCCGCGAGCTGGAACGCCGCGTCCCCGACCGCGTGACGATGAACTGGTGGAAGGAGGAGCGCGGCGAGAAGATCTTCCTCGACTACAACCAGATGGCCCGGGACCGCACGATCGCCTCGGCGTACTCCATCCGGCCCAAGCCGCACGCCCCGGTGTCCGCGCCGGTCGACTGGGACGAACTGCCCGACGTCACGCCGTTCGACTTCGACGTCCGAACGATGCCGGCCCGGTTCGCCGCCGTCGGTGACAAGCACGCCGGGCTGGCCGACCACGCCTTCAGCATCGAGCCGCTGATCGAGCTCGCCGACCGGCAGGAGCACGACCTCGGGCTGGGCGAGATGCCGTATCCCCCCGACTACCCGAAGATGCCGGGTGAGCCGATGCGGGTGCAGCCGAGCCGGGCCAGGCGTCCTACCGGCGAGAGCACCTGATCCGAGCAGCTCCGAAGGGTGAGCGCAGCGCTCACTCCCCTGGCGACTGCCGCCGTGACGATCCGGCTCGAGGACCTGCTGGCGTCCTTCCGGTGGCGCCTGCGGGCCGCTCCGAAGGCGCGCGGAGGATCGAGCTCTACAGCGGGAACGTCCGGTACTTCGGCCGCTGGCTGACCGACCGCGGCCGGCCGACGACGACGCTGGCCCGGCACGCGCCGTGTCCGCCTGGCTTGCCGAGCTGGCGGAAACCTGCGAGCCCTCCACCGTCGGTATCCGGCTGCGCGGGATGCGCCGGTTCTGCCGCTGGCTGGTCAGTGAAGGGGAACTGGAGGTCGCCCCGACCGACGGCATCGAGATCCCCGCGCCACCGGAGAAGCCGGTGCCGATCCTCACCGACGACGAGATCGCCCGACTCCTCAAGGCCTGCGCCGTCCCCCGCGGCCGCCCCGGCACCTTCGACCGGACGGTCTTCCTCGGCCGTCGCGATGAGGTGGTCCTGCGGCTGCTGCTGGACACCGGCGTCCGGGTGTCGGAGCTGTGCGGGCTCGCCCTTACCGACGTCGACCTCGACCGGGAGCTCGCCTACGTCACCGGCAAGGGCTCCCGGCCCCGGGTCGTGCCGTTCGGCGCGAATACCGCCCAGGCTGTCGATCGCTATCTGCGGGTTCGCGCCCTGCACCCGCACGCCCGCTCAACGCGACTGCTGCTGGGCCAGCGCGGCGCGATGACCCCGGATGGTGCCCGCGACGTGCTGCACTCCCGCGCCGCGCAGGCCGGCGTCACCCACGTCCACCCGCACCGGTTCCGGAACACCTTTTGCCCACCGCTGGCTCGCCGGCGGCGGGCAGGAACGGGACCGCGACGATGTCGTCACGACGGAGCTCCGCCGGCAACGGCCTGGGCGCGGCACGAACGTTCGCAGCACGGCCCGAATCCTCAGCTGTGGAGGTAACTCAGCCGTGGGGCAGGTCAAGGAGTCAACCGAACCCCGGGCAGTCCCGATCGGCGTCCTGTCCCCTGGGCCTAAGTCGTGGGCGCCCGACGGGCTACGGCGCGAACTGTAAGGCTGGGAACTCATTCCGTGACGGCTGGCCTCGGCCGTCCGTTGAGACGGTGACGGCGAGGTGGCACCGCGCGATGCTCCCCGATGTCCGTCGTGCTCATCGCTGAAGCCGCAGTGACGCCATGAACAGCGGTCAGCTACAGGCAAGCACCGAGTCGACCACCGATCTCGCCCTGCGGTATCTGGACGCCGCCTGGAACCGTCTTGATCTGGGTGCCATCGATGAGCTCGCGAGCGCGAATCTGTACGTCTACTACCCCCTGATGCCAGAAGCGACGACAGACCGTGAGTCGTTCAAGCAAGTCCTTCAGACCATCAAGGCCGGGATGCCTGACCTGCACTTCGATCTTCGGCACGTGGTGGCCAACGGCAATACGTCGGTCATCAGTTGGGAGCCGCCGGCAAACACAGCGGCGATCTACTCGGCTTTGCTCCGACAGGCCGAACAGTGCGATGGACCGGGCTCTCGGTTGTGGAGGTGTCCGAGGGGCGAGTCACCAAAGAGTGGGGCGAGGAGGACGGCTTGAGCCTTTTCCGGCAGCTCGGCGTCGTACCGGAGTGATGTAGACCCGGTCGACCCAGGAGCGTGGTGGAAACCGGCTGGGCGGTAAGTCGTCAACTGAGCCTGGCCGGAAGCTCCCCCGGTGAGCGTGGACCTGCCTCGGAGGCCGATCTCAGGGACGGATGCCCAGGTCCAGGCACTGGGATGCTGGAGACTCGTCGTCCCCCCGTGGGAACCTTTCGAAAACCAGAACGGTGACCGGCAGCATCAGGAAGACGACCGGCACCGCAAGCGTCACGTGCTCACTGTCTCGAGCGTTGGAACGTGTGAGGCCAGCTGGAACTGGCGCGTGCTCATCAATACATGATCACCGGAGCCTTCGATCACCTGCAGCACCGCACCGAGCGCCTCGCAGCAACTCGTCGCGCCCGAGCGACGTCCCCCTCCGGGCAGGTGGACCAGCGCCCCAAAACCCCTGGGCAACGATCTAGCCGAACTCCCCGATGAGCGCCCACCAGGCAGCTCAAGACTGGCTTGCAGTGCCGCGCAGGAAAGGCTAGGCGGTGCGTAGACCTCGGGTGACCTGACCACCCCACCCGACGAGTCACCTGAAGTCGGGCAGTCCCCCTTGTGTTCGGGTGGAGCTGAGGGGACTCGAACCCCTGGCCCTCACACTGCCAGGTCGTCGTAATCGCGTCGCCGGGGTGCTCCTTCACCTGCAGCAGTGGCCGATCTAGGCCGGACGTTGATCGTCAGACGGAGTTGCCGGCGCCCGTCCGGTCGATACGCCGCGCTGCCTTTGGGCTCTACTGACGAGCTTCAGGGGCGGCTAGCTTCCAGCTACACGGAGGCCTTCACACCCACCCTGGGGAGTGTTCGACATGGGCAGTAGTACAGGCTCGGCCAGTGCGCCGACCGACTGGATCCGGGCGTACAACGACGCGTGGAGTTCCCGTGACCCCGAGTCGGTGCTCGGGTTCATGAGTGATGACGTCGTCTACACCGATGTGGCTCTTGGTGAACGTCTGGAAAGCAAGTCCGCGGTGCGCGAGTACGTCGCCGGCCTGCAGACGAACTTCTCCAGCGACTACCGCTTCGAGTGGGGGCAAGCTGTGGCGACGGACGAGGCGTTTGCCACGGAGTGGACCATGTTGGGCACCCATGACCGCGGCGACGAGGAGCGTGGGCTTCCCGCCACCGGTCAGCGGTTCCAGCTCTCCGGGGTCTCGATCGGCCGGCGCCGCGACGGCAAGGTCGTCGAGGAGAAGAACTACTGGAACATGGCCGATTTCCTCACCCAGGTGGGGCTCATGCCGGCATCGGAGGAAGCCGCTTCACCTACCGGCTGACAGACAATCAGCGCCCGTCGGCGACCGGCGTGTTCGGTCGCCCACGGGCCGCCATCGGCAAACAGCGTCTCGAACGAGTAGCCCTAATGGGGCTGCATCGATGCCGTGCTGTCGACGGCCATCCGATGTCCATCAAGCGGGGCCACGGAATGTCCCTCGAAGCGGCGGATTCTCGTGCGTCTGGACAGACGCCGGGCGGTCGACGACTTAGCCGCTGCCGGGGCGCGCCTCGCCCGGCCGCTCGCCATGCAGGCCATGCCCGGAGGAGGATCACTCCCTCGACGTCGCGAGTTCCGGAAGTGAGGTCCGCCGTGGATGAGGTCGAGGTGGCCGGGCTCCGTATCGCCTACGAACGCGCGGGGCACGGGCCGCCGCTGGTGTTGGTGCACGGGTTGGTGGGCGACGCGCGCGGCACCTGGGGCCACCAGCTCGAGGCGCTGTCCGACGACTTCACGGTTGTGGCGTGGGACGGGCCGGGCACCGGACGGTCCGCCGATCCACCGGATTGGTTCCGCCTGCCGCAGTTCGCCGACTGCCTCGCCGGTTTCGTGGCCGCACTAGGGCTCCGGCGACCCCACGTTGCCGGGCTCTCGTTCGGGGGGGCCATGGCGCTCGAGCTCTACCGACGGCACCCGGCCGTCCTCCGGACGCTCATCCTGGCGAGCGCCTACGCCGGTTGGGCCGGATCGCTGGCCCCCGAGGCGCTCGCCGACCGCTTGCGGTTCTGCCTCGAGGTGGCGGATCTGCCGCCTGATGACTTTGTGGAGTCGATGCTTCCCAGCATGTTCTCGAAATCCGCGCCCCCGGAGCAAGTGGCAGCGTTCGCGGTGACGGTGCGCAAGTTCCACCCGGTCGGGTTTCGCGCGATGGCCCTGGCCTCCGCCGAGGCGGACCTGCGCCCGGTGCTCGGCCTGGTATCTGTGCCGACGTTGGTCCTGTGCGGCGACCGGGACACGCGCGCACCGCTCCCCGTCGCCGAAGCCCTGCACGCCGCCATCCCCGGCTCGCAGCTGGCCGTCTTGGACGATGTCGGTCATGTCAGTGCGGTGGAGGCACCCGAGAGATTCAACGCTGCAATCCGCGCATTTCTTGGCGGCACCGGCCATTGATGCGGGTCATGCCGCACCGCGCCGAGGCGCCGATCAGCTCAACGTGATCGCCATTGGCCGCACCGGCGCCGGGGCCAGAAGCCACCGCTGTCCCGCCCCGGGTCTGATGGAGGCTCTCAATCCACGTGAGGATGAGAGCTATGGCGGCACCGAGGAAGTACCCCGAGGAGCTTCGGGAGCGGGCGGTCCGGTCGACGGCCGGCGTGATCCGGTTTCTTCGCGGCGGAGCTCGACCGCCCGCAGCGCTGATCGTCGAGTTCATCGACGTTCATCGGGAGGAGTACGGGGTCGAGCCGATCTGCGAGCAGCTGCAGATCGCCCCGAGCACCTACTACGCGCATCGGTCCCGGCCGCCCTCGGTGCGGTCGGTCACCGACGCGGCGACCACCGCGGTGATCGAGCGGGTGCATGCCGACAACTA
>JAOPWO010000402.1 GCA_025965635.1 Modestobacter sp.
GGCCGCTGCCGGCCACGAGCGCGAGGGCCAGGCCGCCGGTGACCAGCAACGCAGCGCGCGACCGCACCCGCCGTCCGCCGTGCCCGCCCACTGGTCCTCCGGCTCGCTGCGGAACTGCGCGGGCACCGGCCGTGCCGGACCCGCACGCCAACCTACCGACCCGCGCGCAGGCGGCCACACGCCAGGAGGCGGCCGGTCTCCCCCATCTGGGTGGCGTGGCCCATGTCTCTCGGTTCGGCAGCGGCTACACCGGGTAGACCGGAGGTGCGCCGCTCGGAGGAGCGGCGCACCGTCGTCGAGGAGCACCGCCCCTGCTGTCGCAGTGCTCGACCGCAGGAGGCTGAGCACCGCGTGAGCGCAGCAGTTCCCGCGCGCCTTCCGCTGCGGGTGGCGAGCGTGCCGTCCACCGGTGCCTACCTGGACGCCGTCCTGCCGCCGGACGTGGTCCGGGTCGGGTCGGGGACGTCGCCCAGCCCGTGGTGGGACCCCGGCCACCTGGCCCTCGCCGCGGACGACGTCGACGTCCTGCACGTGCACTCCGGCTACGAGTCGATGAGCTCCGACCAGCTCGACGCGTGGACCGCGGCCGTCCGGCGCAGCGGGCTCCCGCTGGTGGTGACGGTGCACCAGTTGCGACCCGCCGAGGGTGCCTCGCTGGTCCGGCACCGGACGCAGCTGCGCGCCCTGCTGGCCACCGCGGAGGTCGTCCTCACCCTCACTCCGGGCGCGGCCGACGAGATCGCCGACCGCTACGGCCGGACGGCCATCGTGGTGGCCCACCCCTCCCTTGCGGCGCCGACACCGGGCATCGGCCGGGAGACCCGCCTGGTCGGCCTGTACCTGGGCAGGCTGGGCCCCGAGGTGGCCGAGCCGGAGCTGCTGGTCCGGGGCGCCCTGTCGGGCGCGCTGTCCGGTGGCGGCCGGCTGCGGGTGGACGTCCACCCCGACGTCGACGTGGACACCGCCGTGCCCGGGCTCGCCGGGTACGCCGCAGCCGGGCAGCTGGAGCTGCGCCGCAGTCGGCCACGCGACGCCACCGCCTGCGTCCGGACCCTCCAGGAGCTGCACGTCTCGGTGCTCCCGGACCGGGCGTGCACCCACTCCAGCTGGGTGGAACTGTGCCGGGACGCCGGCACCCGGGTGGTGGTGCCGCGGGGCGGGCACCTGCACCAGCAGTGGTCCGACGTCGTCGCCTACGGCAACGACATCCGGACCGGGCTGGACGCCACGTCGTTGTCCTCGGCGGTCGTGGCCGCGCTCACCCTGCCGGCCCCCGGCCGAGCCGACCAGGCGTGGCGGGCCGGGCAACGGGCGGCGGTCCGCCGGGTGCACGCCGAGGTGTACGCGCAGGTGGCGGGCGACCGCGTGTCCGTCTGAAGGCGGACGGGTCAGCGCTCGGGGGCCGGCCGGGTGGCGTGCGGCAGCCGGACGGTGAACACGGTGTGCCCGGGCCGGCTGGTCACGGTGACCGCGCCGCCGTGCGCGGTGACGACGGCATGCACGATCGCCAGCCCCAGCCCGGTGCTCCCCGCGGTCCGGGACCGTGCGGGGTCGCCGCGCGCGAAGCGCTCGAAGACGGAGCCGAGCAGCTCCGGCGGGATGCCGGGGCCGTCGTCGGACACCTCGAGCCGGGCCCGGTCGCCGGCGGTCGACAGCCGGGTCGTGGCCGTGGTGCCCGCGGGGGTGTGCGCCCGGGCGTTGGCGAGCAGGTTCCCCAGGGCCTGGTGCAGTCGGTCGGGGTCGCCGGGCACCAGGACCGGGGTGTCGGGCAGGTCGAGCTGCCACCGGTGGTCGGGACCGGCGACGTGGGCGTCGCTGACGGCGTCGACGACCAGGGCGGTCAGGTCGACCTCCTCGCTGGACAGCTCCCGGCCGGCGTCCAGCCGGGCCAGCAGCAGCAGTTCCTCGACCAGGGACGACATCCGCAGCGCCTCGGACTCGACCCGGCCCACCGCGTGGCTGACGGGCGCGGGCAGCTCCCCGCCCTGCCGGCGCACCAGCTCGGCGTAGCCGCGGATCGACGACAGCGGTGTCCGCAGCTCGTGACTGGCGTCGGCGACGAACTGGCGCACCTGGGTCTCCGAGGCGTGCCGGGCCGCCAGTGAGCCCTCGACGTGGGCGAGCAGGCGGTTCAGGGCCGCGCCCACCTGGCCGACCTCGGTACGCGGGTCGGTGTCCTGCGGCGGCACCCGATCGACGAGGTGCACCTCGCCGCTGGACAGCGGCAGCTCCGACACCCGGGTGGCGGTGGTGGCCACCCGCGCCAGCGGGCGCAGCGTCCGGCGGACGACCAGCGCGGCAGCCGCGGCCGCAGCCATCAGGGACAGCAGACCGACCAGCAGTTCCACGCCCACCAGGTTGGTGACCGCGGCGCTCGTGCTGGCCAGCGGGAGGCCGTTGACCTGCACCTCGCCGTCGTCGGTGCCGGTGGCCACCACGCGGTAGCGGCCGAGCTCTCCGCCCAGGTCGACGGTGCGCGGCCGGCCGTCGGGCGGGACCGTGGCCAGCACCTCGCCCTGCCCGCCGTCGAGCGGGGCCACCTGGAAGCGGGCGCCCAGCACCGCGGCCTCCGTGCACACGCCGTCGACGACCCGGGCGCCGAGCGTGCCCTCACCCTGACCGCGGGCGTACAGGAAGTCAGGTCTGCCGGGTGGGCCGGCCTCGTCGTGGTCCCGGGGGCCGGGCTGGCGGTCGTAGTTGGCCGAGCGGAACGCGACGTCCTCCAGCCGGGTGTCGACCTGGCTCACCAGCTCGTGCCGGACGGCGGCCACCGACGCGACCCCCACCACGGCGAGGACGACCACCAGGGGGACGACGAAGGCCACCAGCAACCGGGCACGCAGCGACGCCCGGCGCCGTCCGCGCGGGACCGGCGTCCCGGTGCTCCTCGGGTGCGCCCTCACCGGGCGCGGACCGGCGTCAAGCCGCGGGCTTGATCACGTACCCGGCGCCCCGGACCGTGTGGATCATCGGCTCGCGGCCGACGTCGATCTTGCGGCGCAGGTAGGAGATGTACAGCTCGACGATGTTGCCCTGGCCCCCGAAGTCGTACTGCCACACCCGGTCGAGGATCTGGGCCTTGGACAGGACCCGCTTGGGGGTGCGCATCAGGGAGCGCAGCAGCTCGAACTCGGTGGCGGTGTGGCGGATGTCGGTCCCGCCGCGGACGACGTCGTGGCTCTCCTCGTCCAGCGTGAGGTCGCCGACCACCAGCAGGCCGTCGTCCGCGACGACGCGGCTGGTCCGGCGCAGCAACCCGCGCAGCCGGGCCGCCACCTCCTCGAGGCTGAACGGCTTCGTGACGTAGTCGTCACCACCGGCGGTGAGCCCCGCGATCCGGTCCTCCAGCGCGTCCCTGGCAGTGAGGAAGACCACCGGCACCAGGGGCGACTCCGCGCGCAGCCTGCGCAGCACCTCCAGTCCGCCCATGTCCGGGAGCATGACGTCGAGCACCACGGCGTCGGGCCGGAACCCCCGGGCGGTGCGGACCGCCTCGGTCCCGTCGGCGGCCGTGCGCACGTCCCAGCCCTCGTAGCGCAGCGCCATCGAGAGCAGCTCGCAGATGGAGGGTTCGTCGTCGACGACCAGTACGCGCAGCGCGCTGCCGTCGGGGCGGGTGAGCTGGGCCCGGGAGCTGGTCGTGGACGTCATGAGCCGACTGTGCGACGCCATCCTGAGAGTTCCCTGTGGCGGGGACGCGAACTGGCTGGACGTCTGCCCAGCGGGCTGCCAGAGGCGCACGGACGCGGTGGTGGGGTGGCCAGGGGCGGGGTCGAACCGCCGACCTCTCGCTTTTCAGGCGAGCGCTCGTACCGACTGAGCTACCTGGCCCCAGTGCCGGGGCCAGCCGATGCTGGCGCCGGATGGCGACCCTGACGGGACTCGAACCCGCGACCTCCGCCGTGACAGGGCGGCGCGCTAACCAACTGCGCTACAGGGCCTTGCTGGTCGTGCTGTCGTGCGTGCCCCCAACGGGGTTCGAACCCGTGCTACCGCCTTGAAAGGGCGGCGTCCTGGACCGCTAGACGATGGGGGCTCGTGGTCGCCGGAGGCAGTGAGAACCATACATGCCCTTCGCGGGGTGGTTCGACGCACCCCCCGTCCGGCGGGTCCCCGACGTGTCGCCGGGGGTGGCGGACCGGTCGGCTGCGACTCTGTCGGCATGCACCGTCGCCGTCCCTCCACCGTGCTCGTCGCCGCCACGCTGTTGTTGTCCGCCACCGGGGTCCTGGCCGGCTGCGGCCAGCAGACCGGCACGGACGAGGCCGCC
>JAOPWO010000490.1 GCA_025965635.1 Modestobacter sp.
GGCCGCCAACACTGTCGCCGGGGCAGCTGCCGCGGATGCCCAGGCTGCTGCCGCGATCGCCAAGACGGCCCTCGCCGCCGTCACGGCCGCCACGGGCCAGCTGGGTTCCGCCGACGCCGCGCTCGTCGCTGCGGAGGCCGCCGCCACCGCCGCCACCGCCGCCGCCTCGACGGCTCGCGCGAACGCCACCCAGGCTGCCGCTGACGCCCGGGAGGCCCAGGTCAAGGCCGACACGGCCAAGGTGAAGGCCGCCGAGGCAGCCGCCGCGCTCACCACGGCCCAGAACGCGGCTGCCACCGCCGCGATGGCTGCCGATCAGGCCGCCAAGGCCAGGACCGCTGCTGAGGCGACTGCGGCGACCGCCCAGTCCAACGTCCCGACCGCTGAGGCCCGCGCAGCCGCCGAGCAGGCGGTCATCGCCACCGCCGCCGCCGCAACGGCCGCCGAGAACAAGGCCCAGGCCGCTGCGGGTGCCATCCCGCCGCTGCAGAGCGCTGTCGCGGACGCCAAGGCGGCGTCCGACGCGGCGGCCGCGAAGGTCGGCCCTGCCACCACGGCGGCCGACGCCGCCGCTGCTGCGGTCCGGAGCCCCTCGGTCGTCGCCGAGGCGAAGGCGCTGGCCGAGACCACCGCCACCACCCTGACGGGCCTCGAGGCCGACGCCGCCATCAAGCTCAGTGCCTACATCGCGGCCAAGGGCGCTCTCGACGCGGCCGTCCAGACGCACGCCGACGCAGTCGCCTTGGCTGCGGAACTCCGCAGGATCGCTAACCAGGCGGCCAGCGATCTCGAAAAGAGCCCCAACGACGAAGGCCTCAAGAAGGTAGCCGCGGACACGAAGGCGGCCGCTGATGCTGCGGACGGCGTCGTGACCACCAAGGCCGACCTGCTCCCGGCGCTCCAGGAGGGGTCGGCCGCCGCCAAGGCGGCGTCCGACGCCGCGGCCGCCCTGGTCCCGCCGGCCAGGACCGCTGCTGAGGCTGCTGACATCGCGGCCAAGGACGACGTGACGAAGCAGGCGTTGAAGGAGTCGACCGCCGCCGCCCTCGTGACGGCTCAGAAGAACGCCAGCGACGCCGCCGATGCCCTCGGCGTCCAGCAGGGTCTCCTCGACGCGGCCACGGCGGCCTCGCAGGCCGCGGCCACCGACATGGCGACCGCCAAGAAGAACCTCGCGGACGCCATCGCCGCGATGTCGGCCAACACCGCGGCCGTCAAGGCCGGCGTCGACACCGCCGCTCTGTCCTCCCAGGCCGCCGCGGCGGCCAAGACCGCGGCTGATGCAGCCGTGAGCGCCGCCAACGCCATGGTGACGGCCGAGACCGCCGCCTCGGCCGCGACGGCCGCGGACATCGAGGCCACCGCGGACCACAGCAGTGCCGTCGCGGCCTCCGAGACCGCCAACACCAACGCCCTGGCCGCGCAGGCGGCCGCCGCTGACGCCGACGCCAAGGTGGGTCCCCTCGAGGCACGCGCCGGCGCCGCCGCCGCCGAGTTGCAGGACGCCAAGAACACCGCCTACGGCGCCATCGTCGACCGGGAGGTCGCGGTCGAGGCCGCCGCGGAGGCCGCGAGGACCCTCGCCGCCAAGGCAACCGCTGCCGAGGAGAAGACCGAGGTCCTGCGGCTCGCCAAGGCCGCGGCCGACCAGGCTGCGCAGGAGGCGTTCGACGCCGACGCCAAGGCCGACGCCGCCGAGAAGCTCGCCGACGACCTCGCTGCGGCTGCCGGCAACCCGGCGCCAGGCACGGTCTACGCCTCCGTCGAGTCCCGGGTCGCTGCGGCGGTCAGCGTCATCACCGTCGGTGAGGACTGCACCACGCCTGGTGGCCCGACCACGCCGGACGTCCCGAACCTCCCCAACCTGCCCATCACGCCGCCGGGCACGCCCAGCACCCCGGGCACGCCCAGCACCCCGGTGGAGATCCCCAGCACGCCGGAGGCCCCGGACGAGACGCCGACCGCCTTCACCGGCGCCGTCCGCGACATCAAGGCCAACGTCGGCACCTCGTCGATCAACGTGACCTGGAACGCGCCGGCCGACGACTCGGCCGTCGTCGGCTACGAGGCCTTCGCGCTCCCGGTGGGGGCGCAGAGCTCCGCTGACCTCGTCTCCTGCTTCACCGACGAGTTCGCCCGGGCCTGCCTGCTGGGTGTCCAGTCCGATCGGACCTACTCCGTCTCGGTGTACGCCTTCGACGAGGAGGGGACCTACAGCGAGCAGGGCACGTTCGTCGAGACCTCCGTGGTCCCGGCCCCGGCCCAGTCCGCGACGGTGCCCGCTGCCACCCCCGGGAGCACCGCGCTGAAGAACAGCGACGGGACCACCATCTCCGACGTCACCGCCGGGCAGAAGATGACGCTCACGGGCACGGGCTACCTGCCCCTGTCCACGGTCTCCGTCTACCTCTACTCGGAGCCCACGTTCCTGACCAACGTCACGGCTGACGCGGACGGCAGCTTCAGCGTCGAGGTCACCATCCCGGCCGACCTCGTCAACGGCGAGCACAGCCTGGTCGCCAGCGGCGTGGACCGGGACGGCAACCCCTACGTCGTGCGCGCCGACTTCAGCGTCACCGGTGGCGTCGCCGCGGGTGACGCCGGTGCCGGCGGTGGCCTGGCCTACACCGGAGCCTCCGTGGCCGTCCCGGTGCTCGGTGGCCTGGCCGCACTCGGCCTGGGTGGTGGCCTGCTCGTCGCCTCCCGCCGGCGGAACGCCTCCGCCGAGGCGTGACCTGCACCGCGGGTCGGCGGTAGGCGGTACAGCCGCCGGTCGGCGGTAGTACCAACAGTTCGGGCCCTGCTCCTCTCGGAGCAGGGCCCGAACTGCGTTCCGGGGTGGTCGGCGGGTGCGGTCGTCCCGCACCACGGTGCCGGCCGACGCGGACCGCCCGGGCGGGCGCCTCCCGGCGGTGGGACGGACTGTGGAGCCGGACACCCGAGCGCTGGTCTCGGCCACCAGGTCGACGTCCCACGTCCAGGGGTCGATTCCGGGACGTCGCAGTCCTCCACGAGCTGACGTGCGGGCGCCACCGCCACCGCGCAGGCGGTGAACTGCTCGCGCCGCTCCCGACCTGGACCGGCCGGACGTCTCCGCCGGACCCCGGGTCGCCGGTCGAAGCAGGTCAGCCCCGGCGGGCGCCTCGCTCGGGACGGGCGCGCCGACCGGCCGACGGCGTGCCACCGCTGCGGCCCG
>JAOPWO010000022.1 GCA_025965635.1 Modestobacter sp.
ACCGTGGTGATCGGCACCGCGCGGGCCTGACCGGTGCGGCGGCCGGGCCCGGTGGTCATGGCGGTCCTGCGGTCTGCCGATGGGGAGCACGTGACCCGTCAGTCCGTCGCGGAGCGCCGCGCGCGCAGCCCCCAGTGGTTCGACGCCGCACACCAGGCCGACATCCGATCGGCCTACGAACGCCTGCTCGAGGGCGGCCTGGCCGACCGCGGCACGTCCGGGCCGCGGCCCGAGCGGGTCCTCGAGCTCGGCCAGCTGGCCGCGGCCAGCGAGCTGCCCGCCCGCGCGGCGCTGCTCCGCTGGGGAGCCCTGCCGCCGCTCGTGCGGGCCGAGCTGCTGCACTCCTGGTACGGCGCCCGCCTCGCCGCCTGAGCCCGCTCAGTCCTCGTCGGGCGGGGCGGACCGGGCCGGCGCGTCGATCGGCGGGCAGGTGCAGCACGCCCCGCTCAGCGGGGTGGGGACGCCGGTCAGCCCGTCCCGGATGCCGTCGGTCGCGCCGGTCATCCGGCGCAGCATCCCGGTCAGCCGCCACTGGTCGCGGGCGAGGCCGACGACCACCGTCGGGTGGTCGGTGACGCCGCCGTGGGCGCCGTCGCGCCGGAAGATGTGCCGGTCCTCGCCGTCGGCGCACCGGCCATCCTGCCCCGGACGCGACGGCCGGTGGGGTCACTCCGTCGGCGGCTCGTCCTTGCCCTCTTCTTCGAGCCGGTCGGCCTCTTCCTTGGTCGTGTGCACGGCCTTGTCGGCGTGCTCCGGCGGGCCGTAGACGGTGTAGAGCACCAGCGGGTTGACGCCGGTGTTGAGGAAGTTGTGCTTCTTGCCCGCCGGGACGACGACCAGGTCGCCCTGCGCGACGTTCTTCTCCTGGCCGCCGACCTTGGCCTTCCCGGTGCCGCTGACGAAGGTGAGGATCTGGTCGACGTCGTGCACCTCCTCGCCGATCTCCCCGCCCACCGGGATCGTCATGATCACCAGCTGGGTGTGCTCGCCGGTCCAGAGCACCCGCCGGAAGTCGGCGCTCTGCTCCGCGACGGTGGCGATCGTGAAGTGCTCCATGGGTGTCCAGCCTCTCGTCCTGTCCCTGGGCGCGGCGTGGGCCGGCGGTCCGAGGGGACGTGGTCGTCGTTCAGTCCCTCCTCGCCTACCCGGGATGAGGGCCGTCAAGCACCGAGATGATCATCACGTCGGAAGGCGCGGGGCGGCCCGGCGCCGGGGCCCGTGGCCGGCCGGGCTGCCCGCGGCGGCGGGACTGCCCTACCGTGCGGGTCAGCGCCCCGCCCGCACCTGAGGCCGAGGCGCTCCAGGATAGGGAGACGACATGGACGACAGGACCGATCCGACGACCGAAGGCGCGGCAGGAGGTGCCGGCCATCCCGACGAGCCGGCCGGCCGGGCGGAGGTGGTCGCCGCCGAGCTCGGCGAGGTTCCGCTCGACCCCGACGTCGACGACAGCGACGTCAGCACGGAGGTGGAGGTCGCCGGCGGGGTGGTGGTCGGCCACGACGGGTCCGCCTGCTCCTCGGAGGCACTCCGGTGGGCCGCGGGTCTGGCTGCGCGTGCGTCCTGGCCGCTGCACGTGGTGCGCTCCTGGCGGATGACCTCGGCGCCCCGCCCGGTGACCTGGGAGCCGGGCTACGTGCCGCCGATGACCGACTGGGAGCAGGCTGTGCTCGACGACCTGCGGGCCGACGTGCGGGCCGCCCTCGGTGCGCAGCGTGCCGCCGACGTCATCTGCCACGCCGTGCACATGGCGCCGGTGAAGGCGCTGATGGACGCCGGCCGCAACGCCGACCTGCTCGTCGTGGGGTCCCGGGGCCGGGGTGGCTTCCGCGGGCTGCTGCTGGGCTCGGTCAGCGACCAGATCGTCCACCACGCCACCTGCCCGGTGACCGTCGTCCGGACCCAGCGCAAGGACTGAGCAGCGGGGGAGTGGTGGACTGGGCCGGTGCCGACCCCGCCTGCCGTCCCGGCGCCCTTCATCCGGGCGCACACCTCGCTCGCCCGTCCGCGGGCCGTGCCCGAGGTGCAGTTGCACGTCGCCGACGACGTGGTCGCGCTGTGGGAGGCGATGGAGACCGAGGGCGGCGGCGCCGGTGGGGCGCCGCCGTTCTGGGCCGCTGCCTGGCCCGGCGGCCAGGCGCTGGCCCGGTACGTGCTCGACCACCCGGAGGTCGTCGCCGGGCGGCGGGTCCTGGACCTGGGGTCCGGCAGCGGGCTGGTCGCGGTCGCCGCCCTGCTCGCCGGCGCCTCGGCGGTGGTGGCCAGCGACGTGGACCGGTACTCGCACGCCGCGATCCCGCTCAACGCGGAGGTCAACGGGGTCGGGGTGATCGAGGTGGTCGGCGACGTGCTCGCCGGCGGGCCGCCGGAGGTCGACGTCGTCCTGGCCGGTGATGTCTGTTACGACCGGGAGATGACCGAGCGCGTGCTGCCCTGGCTCTGGAGGGCCTGGGTGGCCGGCCGCACGGTGCTGCTCGGCGACCCGGGGCGCCGCTACTTCCCAGGTGAGGGCCTCGTCGCCGTGGCCGAGTACGACGTCCCCGAGGTCGGCGAGGACCAGGTCCGGCGGACGAAGGTGTGGCGGCTGCCGTGAGCCGATGCCGTCCGGGCCGGTGCCGACCCCCCGGTTGTTCGACAGATGTGGCCCACGACATTGTCACGGGCAGGTAACGGCCTCTACGTTGGGCACCGTCCGGCCGGACGTCACATCCCCGACGGGGAGCCCGGCCCGGATGCCGCCGAATCGCGCACCACGGTGCAGCGAGCCGGGGACCCACCGCAGCACTGGGGTGAATCCAGCCCTCGAGCGTGAGCTCGGGAGCCGGTAGGGCTTCTTCCCGCCCGAATCCGTCAGCTAACTCGGTAGGCGGCCATCGGAAGAACGGAGAGCCGCCGCATGGCGCGCCCGCACCCCTGGACGACCCCGTGCAGCCAGCCGAGCCGCGGCCGGTCCCGGCACCTGGACACCTGACCCAGCCGTCCGTCCGGAGTCCCTGCGCGCGCCCCTGAGCGGCGCGCCGCCCGCTGCCGCTCGCCGCGGCGCGGAGTCCCGGCCGGATGCAGCCCGACGTCGCACACGCCCCGCTGACCACGGCGCCGCCCCCCTGGGGTGGCACGTGCCCGGCGGCCTGCCCCCTGGAGCACACCCACCCATGGACCACCGCACCGCCGCGCACAGCGCAGCCACCCAGATCCTCGAGCAGCAGTCCGACGACGTGGCCGCCCCGCGGGCCGGCGCCGGACGCCGTCGCCCGCCCTCGGGCGTGCGTCGCCCGATCGCCTTCCTCACCGCCGCGGCCGCCGGTGCCGTCGTCGTCGCGGCCGTCGCCGCCGGCGAGCCCACCGCCCTGGCCGACGCTCCCGCCGAGCCGGTCAGCGTCGCCGACCAGCTCGGGCTGCAGGCCCGGTCGGCCACCTCCATCGTGGACGCCGAGCTGCCCGCCCGGCTCGGCGAGCTCGCCGCCACCCGCAGCCAGCGCGAGGCCGAGCAGGCCGCTGCCGTGCAGGCCCAGGCCGCCGCCGACCAGGCTGCGATCGACGCGAAGCTCGCCGAGGAGGCGCGGCTGGCCGAGGAGGCCCGGGTCGCGGAGGAGG
>JAOPWO010000099.1 GCA_025965635.1 Modestobacter sp.
AGGGCCCGGCGGAGCAGCGCCTCGAGATCGGGCTGGCTGAACATCGAGCCATGCGGCCTGCCGTGCACGCCCGCGCCGCGACGGAACTCGCCCAGCACACGGCCGGCGCCGTCCAGCAGGCGGAGCCCGGCCATCGGCCGGCTGACCGCGGCGAAGGCATCGGCGACCCCGGCCTCCTGCAGCACCCGCAGCGACTCGTCGTCCAGGTGGACCGCCCGCGGCTGCGGGTAGGCGGCGGCGTGCCGGTCGACGACGAGGACGTCGACCTCGCGGCGGGCCAGCAGCAGGGCCGCGGTCACCCCCACCGGGCCGGCGCCCACGACGACGACCGCCACGCCTGAGAGTGTGCCTGCCGCCGGTCCGCGACCGGTCGCGGACCGTTGCACGGAAGGCCCCGAACGTTGCACGACCTTCCGGCCGGTGTGACCGGTGCCATAGCGTGCGGTCGAGTGCGCGGTCGCGCACGACAACGAGGCCCTCAGCGACGAGGGCGACGAGGAGGCCCCTGTGCCCGTCAACACCCGCGGCGCGATCCTGCGCCAGGCTCCCGGTTCGTGGGAGGTCGTCGACCTCGTCGTCGACGATCCGCAGGCCGGCGAGCTCCAGGTCAAGCTGGCCGCCTCCGGGTTGTGCCACTCCGACGACCACATCGCCACCGGCGACATGCCCGTCGGCAAGTACCCGTTCCTCGGCGGCCACGAGGGTGCCGGCGTCGTCACCGCCGTCGGCCCGGGCGTGAAGGGCTACGAGGAGGGTGACCACGTCGTCTTCTCGTTCCTGCCCGGCTGCGGCCGGTGCCGCTACTGCGCCAACGGCCAGCAGTACATCTGCGACTCCGGCGCCAACCTGCTCGTCGGGTCACGGTGGGACGACGCGACGAGCTTCCGCGTCAAGACCTCGGACGGCGAGGACGTCGGACAGATGTGCGGGCTCGGCACCTTCGCCGAGATCACCACCGTGGACATCCGCTCGACCGTGAAGATCGACAAGAGCATCCCGCTCGACGTGGCCTGCCTCGTCGGGTGCGGCGTGGGCACGGGTTGGGGCACCGCGGTCCAGGCCGGCGAGGTCCGGGCCGGCGACACGGTCATCGTGATGGGCGTCGGCGGCATCGGCATCAACGCCGTCCAGGGCGCCGCGCACGCCGGCGCGAGCCACGTCATCGCCGTCGACCCGGTGCCGTTCAAGCGCGAGAAGGCGATGGAGCTGGGCGCGACCGAGAGCTTCGCGAGCATCGAGGAGGCCGCCGACTTCGCGCGCAGCGTCACCAACGGGCAGGGCGCGGACAAGGCACTGGTCACCGTCGGGGTGCTCAAGGGCGAGCACGTGGCCCAGGCGTTCGACGCGATCGGCAAGGGCGGGCGGGTCGTCATCACCGGCCTCGGCGACCTCACCGACGTGGGCATCCCGATCAACCCCAGCATGCTGGCGCTGTTCACCAAGGAGATCCGCGGCGCGCTGTTCGGTGACCAGAACCCCAGCTCCGACATGCTGAAGATGCTGCGGCTCTACCAGGAGGGCAACATCAAGCTCGACGAGCTGATCACCAAGCGGTACAAGCTGGACGACATCAACCAGGGCTACGAGGACCTGCACGAGGGGAAGAACATCCGCGGCGTCATCGTCTACTAGAACGGACCCCGTTGCCCCCCACGGCTCGCACGCTCGCCGTGGGCCCTGCACCGGGGCCAGGCCCCGGGGGCCGTCCGCCCCCGGGGCCTTCCCCTGCTTGACGAGGAGCCGATGATCAAGGACCCCGGACGGCTCGACGCAGTCGGCATGGTCCGCACCGCCCGTGAGCGGGTCGTGGCCCGGGTGCGCGAGGCCGAGGTGGTCGCCGCGGCCTTGTCGGCCGGTCGCAACATCGTCCTGGAGGGCCCGCCCGGCACCGGGAAGACCACCCTGCTGCGGGCCTTGGCCGACGGCACCGGCGTCCCGCTCGTGCTGGTGGAGGGCAACGCCGAGCTGACCCCCACCAGGCTGATCGGCCACCACGACGCCTCCCGGGTGCTCACCGAGGACTACCGACCGGAGAACTTCGTCCCCGGCCCGCTCACCCGGGCGATGACCGAGGGCGCGCTGCTCTACGTCGAGGAGTTCAACCGGGTCCCCGAGGAGACGATGAACGTCCTGCTCGGCGTGCTGTCCGAGCGGGAGATGCACGTTCCCCGGTTCGGCCGGGTGGCCGCCCGGCCGACGTTCCGGCTGGTGGCGGCGATGAACCCGTTCGACGCCGTCGGCACCGCCCGGATCACCCCCGCCCTCTACGACCGTTCCTGCCGGGTCGCCATGGGCTACCAGGACGAGGACGCCGAACGGGCGGTCGTCGGCACCGCCACCGGGGGGCCGGTGGACCTGGTGGCGCGCGCCGTCCGGGCGGTACGGATCACCCGCGACCACCCCGAGCTGCGGATCGGTGCGTCGGTGCGCGGTGCCATCGACGCCGTGCTCATCGCCGGCGAGCTGGCCACCGTGCGGGGCCAGGACGACGTCGACGAGCCGGTCGGTGAGGACGCCGCGCTCGCCGCTCTGACCGGCAAGGTCACCCTCGGCGACGCCGTCTCGCGGCCGGTCGAGCAGGTCGTCGTGGACATCTGGCGGCAGGCCGGTGAGGAGCTGGGAAAAGCCTGACGCCCGAGTCGGAGAAGTCCGACCCGGGCGGTGAGCCCCCGCCGGACGACCCCGGCGCCGGGCTGCCCGGCCCTCCGCAGGAGGGCGGTGGGCTGGCCGACCCGCCGGGCCGACGGCCCCAGCAGTCGCCACCCCCGGTGGAGGGCACCGAGGACGTCGAGCAGCTGATCACGGACCACCGGGCCCGCCGGGCCGGCCGGGACGAGCTCTCCCGGGCCCACCCGGA
>JAOPWO010000118.1 GCA_025965635.1 Modestobacter sp.
CCCGGCGGCCGTCGGCGACCGCGCGGGTGAGCAGGTTGGTGATGGTCTGCGACTTGCCGGTGCCGGGCGGGCCCTCGAGCACGAACGTCTGACCGGCGGTGGCCGCGGCCACCGCGCGCAGCTGCGAGGCGTCGGCCGGCACCGGGAGCCGGGCGGCCAGCTCGTCGAGGTCGACGGCGTCGACGGTGTCGGGGACCGGGTCGGCGAACGGTACGCCGGGCGCGCGGACCAGGTGGTCGACCAGCGGGTTGGCCGCCAGCTCCGCCCAGTGCTCGTCCAGGTCCTTCCACAACCGGAACTTGGCGAACTGCAGCACGGCGAGGTCGGCCGTCGGCTCGACCCGGAACGGCAGGCCGTGGCCGGCCAGCGCCGTCCGCATGGCGGCGAACGCGGCGGCCGGTTCGATGTCGCCGTCCGGTCCGGTCAGCTCCGGCACGGACAGCCCGTGCACCTGTCGCAGCTTCTCCAGCAGGCACCAGTTGGGTGTGCTGGCGCCGGTCTCGTCGAGGGACATCCGGTAGGCGCCGCCGCGGGACGCGGGGGTCAGGACGACGGGCACCAGGAGCAGTGGTGAGCGCAGCGCGCGGCCGTCCAGCTCCCAGGCCAGCGACCCGAGTGCCAGGTACAGGTTGTTGGCGCCGGTCTCCTCGACCAGCAGCCTGGCCTTGGCGGCGAGGCCGCGCAGCCGGGTCAGGTAGCCGGAGCCGGGCACGTCGGCGTAGACCGTGCCGCGGTCGCGCAGCAGCTCGATGAGCGTCTCGGCCGGCAGGTCCCGGGCCCGGTGCGCGCTGCCCGCCCGCGCGGGGGAGGCGGGCTCGTCGGCGGCCAGCAGGGTGATCGCGGCGCCGTCGGCGAGCGCGCGCCCCAGCGTGGGCAGGGCGGGTGCGGGCACGGTCAGCGGCAGGCCGGACCGCTCGGTGTAGTTGACCAGCCGGTTGCGCAGGCTGAGGTCGAGCAGCGCGTTCTTCCACTGCTGGACGCGGGCGGGCACGGCCGGCCGGGCGGGGGTGGCCTCCGTCGACGCGCCCTCGACGGCGCGGGCGACCGCACCCCGGTACTCGGTGACCCGCACGGCGCCGTCGGCGTCCCGGGTGCGCGCCGGCAGCGGCAGCACGCCGCTGGTCCGGGCGCGGTGCACGTCGGTGACGCCGAGGACCCGGCGGAGGTCGCCGGCCAGCCAGGTCGCGGCGGGCCCGTGCAGGTCGAGCACCGGGCGACGGCCGGCGGTGAGCAGGCTGGTCTCGACCAGCCGGATGCGCCCGGCGGTGACGTGCCCGACGAGGTCGGCGACGTCGGTGGTGGCCACGGTCTCGGCGCTGCGCTCCTCGCGCCAGTAGCCGAGGAAGGCGTGCTCACCGCGGCCGCTGCCGCCGGAGACCAGCCAGAGCAGCGGCCGGACGCCGGCCGCCTCGCAGACCGCGGCCAGCACGACGACGGTGTCCAGGCAGGTGCCGGTCCCGCCGGCGAGGACCTCGTCGACCGGGCGGAGCTCCTGCCCCAGGTCGGTCCAGCTGGCGGGCGCCTCGCCGTACCGGATGCCCCGGCGGTGCACCACGGCAGCCACCGCGTCGACGATGTCGTCGACCCGTTCCGGCCCGACGGCGTACCCGTCCATCAGCGGGCTGCCGGTGCCGCCGTGGAGCACCTCGGCCGCCTCGGCCAGCAGGTCGGTGACCGCCGGGTGCTGCGGCTGCACGTGCGCGGCGAGCAGCTCCAGCGCCAGCGGCAGCGGGGTCGCCAGCCACTGGTGGGTCGGCAGCACGTGCACCGGCACCCGGCGGTGGGCGAGCAGCCGCCCGTCGGACTCCACGTCCACCCGCACCCAGCCCGGCCGCCGCTCGCTGACCCGCAGCATCGCCGCGGGGTCGAGGGTGAGGCCCACATCGCCCAGCGTGGTGGGCGAACCGTCGATCAGGTCGACCAGCCGCTCGACCGCAGTGCCGATCGGGCCCTCGTCGTCGGCGACGCCGATCCGCACCCGGGCCGACCGGACGTCGGCCCCCGAGCTGCTCAGGACCAACCGGGAGACCACCGGCACGGCGGCGTGCGCCAGGGCGGAGCTGAGAACCGAGGTGGTGGTCAGCTCGATCGAGATCCCCGGCCGCGACGGGCCGGCCGTCGTCCCGGTGCTGAGCTGGAGGTCAGCGGTGTCGCCCATGGATTCTGTCTACCGGCTCGGACGGACCGTTCCCGTCAGGCTCCGGACAGCGGAGGTGCGTCTGTGACTGGACGGTCGGATGGGGAGCGCGGTCCGGAGGGGGTGGCCGGGTCAGAGGCGGGCGAGCTCGCTGCAGGTCGGGCAGAGCACGTCCTGCGGCTCCTCGACGGGCGGCCAGGCGACCTGCTCGTCGCGGGCGACGTAGGCCCCGCAGAGGGCCTTGCGCCCGGCGGTGGAGACGGTGGAGATCGTCGCGTGCACGGGGCCGATGAGCTGCGGGCGCAGCCCCCGGGGATCAGTCACCGACCCGACCATCATGACCGCGCGAGCGGTCCGGTACGTGAAGCCCATGGGGACACGGTCGCCCCTGCCGGGTCGCACCCTAGGGCGCAACACGCGGCACGCGACCATCCCATCGCCCCGCCCGCCCCGGCAGCCACAGCAGTCCCGCGCGGCGCGCGGTCCCGCTCCGCTCCAGGGCCGGACGCAGCCGCCGCCGCTGACCTGCGGAGGTCGGCGGCGGCGGGGCCCAGGGCGGCGGGGTCAGGGCGGCTGGGTGCGGAGGAGACGGCTCCGTCCGGGGAGGACGGGGGTCCTTCGTCAGACGTCGAAGCCGGCCCGGTCGACCTTGCGGTGGAAGCGGTCACCGAGCTTGCCGCCGACGACGGCGCCGATGAGCGTGACGAGCAGGACCGCGACGAGCGCGATGATGCCGGCGGTGGTGGCGGTGCCCTCGTCGATCGGGATGCGCGGCAGGTCCAGTTGCGCCAGCACGTTGTACTTCGACCCGAACACCAGGCCGAGGACGGCCAGCAGGATCACCACGACCAGGCCGATCACCCACACCGCGATGCCCTGGCGGACACCGTCGAAGCGGGCCATCCGGCCGGCCACGTAGCCCCCGGCCAGGTAGGCGAGGAACAGCACCACCAGCAGCGCGATGCCGCCGCCGATGCCGATACCGCCGGCGGTGGCCTCGTCGGCCGACGGGACGCCCTCGGTGAGGCCGATGGCCACGCCGGCGGCGGAGATCAGGGCGATGAGCAGCACGGCCAGCCCGTTGGCCGACAGCCAGCCGAAGAAGGCGGCGCCCCACTTGATGCCGCCGAAGCGGTCGTGCTGAGCGGCGACGGCATCGCGGCCGGGGCCGCGCGAGGTGCGGGCGACGGCGGTGGTGGCGGACGCGGTGTCGTCCGACGAGGCGCTGCTGGACATGGGTGCTCCTGGACGTGGTGGTGGCCGGCCGGGCAGCTGGGCGCCCGGCCGGCCCGGGAGGGCGGTGCCGGAGCGGCCGGCTCCCCGATGCGGGAGCCGGCCGGTCCGGGCGCGGCGTCCGGGACGCCGCAGCGGGTCAGCGGCGGTCGGTGTCGCGAACGCCGCCGCCGGTGGTCTCGACGCCGTCGGTGTCGATCTGCTCCTTGCGGACGGTGTCGGTCACGGTCTCCTGGTCGGTGACCGTGTCGACGTCCAGTCGGACGCGCTCGACCGGGACGGCCTCCTTGGCGACCACGGGGCGCTCGGCGTGCAGGACGACCTCGTGCTCCTCCTCGGAGATGGCCGGGCCGTCGAGGGCGTCGCCGACGTTGGCGTCGGTGATCGGCTCGCGCTCGATCCGCACCTCCTCGCGGGAGACCGGCACCGTGGTGGTCACGTTCTCGGTGACGACGTACTTGCGCAGCCGGGCCTTGCCCGCCTGCACCCGCTCCGTGTCGACGCGCAGCTGCTCTTCGGAGCGGGTCATCGCGTCGTCGGTGGTGGGGCCGGAGGTGTCGTGGCCGACGGTGCCGTGGCGGTTGGTGCCGGTGGTCGTGGCGTCGGCGTACCCGGCGGTGGTGGTGTCGGTGCGGCCGGTGGGGACCTGCCCCGCATCGCCGGTGGTCACGCCGTAGTAGCGGTAGAGCTCGGACTCCTCCTCGGGGGAGAGGTGGCCCTGCTCGGCGTCGATGCGCGGGGCGTCCTTCACCCGGGCCTTGTCGTAGGGCACGCGCAGGGTGTCGTCGGTGATCTCGGCCTGGGCCAGCGGGACGAAGGTCTCCGAGGTGCCGAACAGGCCGGTGCTGACCGTGGCCCACTCGGGGCGGCCGGTCTCGTCGTCCAGGTAGACCTGGCCGATCTTGCCGAGCTTGCTGCCGTCGCTGTCGACGGCGTTGGTGCCGATGATGCGGCTGACGTCCTGGGTGGTGATCACGCGGGCTACCTCCAGAGGTGGATCGGCTGGACGGCGACGGCTGCGTGCGGCCCGCAGTCGTCCGCCGGAAGCCTGGGTGCCCACGCGTTTACGATGTAAACCGCTTCGGGGCAGCGTGATCGCCAGCGACCGTCCCGGTCCGCGGTGCGACGGGACCTCACAGGTCCAGCACCGACCCGTCGTCGGAGTCCTCCGCCTCGTGCAGGACCCGGGTGAGCCGGTCGAGCAGGTTCTCCAGCGACTCCTCGAACTCCGCGGCGGACTTGTCCTGGCCGAGCAGCGGCTCGAGCTTCAGCAGGTGCGGGTAGGCGGCCAGGTTCGTCGAGGCCTGGACGTCGGCGTCGCCCTCGGGCAGGTCGAGCAGGCTCACCTTGGCACCGAGCTGGCTGACCTCCAGCAGCAGGTGCCCCAGCAGGAAGCTCGAGTAGGCCCGGTAGGCCGCGACCGCGGCCTGGTCGGAGAAGCCGCCGTCCTGCATGGTCGCCAGGAACGACTCGACCGTCCGCAGGCTGCGCAGCGGCGGCCGCACCCAGGGTGCGGCCGGGGGGCGGCTGGCGACGAGGGGGAACACCGAGGGGTGGGCGAGCGCGATCCGGCGGACGCCGTGCGCCAGGCGCACGAGGTAGTCCTGCCACCCGCTCGCGTGCTCCAGGTGGATGTCGTCGGGCTGGTCGTCGTCGTCGAACAGGCTCTCCACCACGGTGTCGATGACGCCGTCGAGCAGGTCCTCCCGGCCGGGGACGTAGCGGTACAGCGCCATGGCCTCGACGCCGAGCGTGGCGCCCAGGCGTCGCATGGTGAGCGCGGGCAGACCGTGGGTGTCGATGAAGTCGATGGCCGCGCGCAGGATGCGGTCGCGGTCCAGGCCGGGCGGCCGGGTCAGCCCGGCGGCCGCCGCCGGGCCCTCGGTGACCGCCACGACGTCGGAGTCGCGTTCATCATCGGTCGTCGTCACTGGTGTTCTCCTCGGCCGTCCCGCTCGCCCCCGCGCGCCCACTGTCCTCCTCGTCGGCCGGCGTGGGGTGTCGTGCAGCGGGCCCC